>JBHHXB010000013.1:0-21631 GCA_046756825.1 Nitrospiria bacterium
GTTTTTGAATTTACGCTCAACGACTGACTTAAACGTGGTTTAAGGGTTTATCAGGGAGGAACTACACAATGTCTATCAAACGCATGTTAATTTTACTCAGCGGTTTTTTATCGGTATCAACGGCACAATTGTCTCTGGCCGCCAACCTGGAGATTTCCGGGTTCGGCGACATATCGTACGGCTATCTCTGGGACGGGCCCGCGGATGACGCGGAAGCGGCCCTCTTCGCATCGGGTGCCGGGACCGACGCCAGTCCGCTTAGCCAGAACGACGGTTTTGGAAATGTCGGAATCGACTTTACGGTTCTTGCCGAGTTGAACGACCGGCTCACGGCCTTGAGCGAAATTAATCTTCAGCTTGAGCGGGGCGGTACAAGCGAGATCGGCCTTGATCTTGAGCGTGTCTATATCGACTACCGAATTAATAATAAATTCAATGTGCAAGTGGGCTCCTTTTTTACGCCCATCGGTTTTCACAATCGGACACTGTATAGCCGGGCGTGGCTTATGACCTCCATACAAATTCCGGATTTTGACGAGGAAGAACTTGGTTTTATCCCCAATCATTCCACCGGGATTCATTTCTACGGCAACCTGCCGGTTTGGGAAACACACGCTGTAAATTATGCGGTGTCTGTTGCAAACTCCAGAGGGCCGGATCCCACGACTCTGATTATCAACCGGGATGACGGTGACCGTAAAACTGTTACCGGACTGCTCGAGTGGGTTGTCCCGGCGCATCGGGATTTTAGGGTCGGGCTTTCCGGTTGGGTGGCCGAGTTGAATACCTTTAAGGTCGGCCCGGCCTTTGGAGATAAAAGCACTGGAGAACCGGTGAAATTGGAAGAGATCGGTTTTAATCCATATTTTGTGTTGTATAGCGAGGATTTCAGTCTGATCCTGGAATACGTCACTTCGAAGCAAAAAGACAAACGTGGAAACACGCCGGGCGGGCCTTTCGATTTTTCAGCTTTTTTTGGGGAATTTTCCCTTAATCTGATGGAGGACAGACTGCACCCGTATGTGCGCTATGATTTTACAAAATTGCCCGGAAACGGCGGCCCTTATCTCCCGCTCAGGGAGGAAGACGGCGTCTTGACCCGTAAGTTCATTCCGGAATTCAATGCCGTCATGGTGGGAGTGGCCTACGATTTGTTTGCTTTAAACCGCATTAAAGCCGAGCTCATCCATAACTTTGACGGGCCACGCTCAAACTACGGGCTGACCATTCAAACCGCCTATGCATTTTAAGAATCCGACACGTGATAAGGGAGGGAGTGGCATCATGAAATTTACAGTATTTGTAAGGTCAGTGTTTGTTTTCGTTTTATTGAGCATCCCGTTTCCCGTGTTTTCGGGGGAGATTGCGATTATCGTCAATGCGGAGAACCCCGTTTCAAATTTAAAACGGGAAGACATCAAGCAGTATTATTTAAAAGAAACCTTGTCGTGGCCGAGCGGCGCGAAAGTCCGCTCTGTCGACCGTAAAGGGTCGCCGCCTGAACGCAAGGCGTTCTTAAAGGAAATCGTCCAGATGTCACCTGAACATTTAAAAAAGTATTGGGTCAGTAAACGGTACGGAAAAGGGGTGCCTGTCCCCCCGAAATTAGGGAACGACATGCAGATCATTGAATACGTGCAGTCTTTTGAAGGTGCGATCAGTTATATCAATGCGGATAAAGTCAGCGGAACATCGGGCATCAAGGTTGTCGGCACTGTTCCTATGCCGTAAAGGGGTGTCTCGTGTGCCATAAGCAACCATTGATTTTAAGGGAACGGGGATGATGAAAATAGTGACCTTTTTCCGGGAAATTCGCATTCAAAATAAACTCCTGTGCAGCGCCGCGGTTGGCCTGATCGCAATGATCGTGGTTTGGTTTTTAATGTCAAAGATCATATCGGCCTCCAACAGCACGTTCAAAACAGCGAAGAACATGGCGGAAGTCACGGGTGCTGTTGGCAAGGTCTCATCGTCCCTCCAGCTTCTTTCAGAGCCGGTCACGGCTGTCTTGTATGATTGGAATACGATAGAGGCAAAGCAACGCTTTGAGGAGAAGCTTTCCCGTTATCAGAGCGAGGTTCGTCTCTTAAAGAAACTGTTTGAGGACGAGGAAGATCTCAGAATAACCCGGATGCTTCAATCCACGGAGCAAAGGGCGTCTCAAATAGCCGATCTTGCTTCCCAGGTTTTTGAGTTGGCCGATGCCAAAGTGACCGCGGAGGGGGAAGGGAAAATGTTTGCGGCGCAGGCCGCGATGGAAGGGGTCAGTGAAAAAATTGTTGAGATGACACGTGTGAGTGTTGAGGCGCTAGCGTCGATCGGCGGGACGCAGGCCGTGCTGGTTGAAAAGGCCGAGGTTATTTTCTCGGATAGTCTTGAGCGCAACAACCGATTTTCCCTTTTTTCCATCTCAACATTATTAGTCAGTGTCTTGCTGACGACCTTGGTGAGTTTCGTGGTCGCCAGATCGGTTTCCCTGCCTGTAAAAAATCTTCAGCAGGCGGTCCATGCCGTAGCCCAGGGGGATCTTGATTATACCATCGAAACAAAGAGTTACGGTGAAATAGGTGCGCTGACGCAGGACGTGATCACGATGATGCAAGGGCTTAAAGGAGGGGAAAAAAGAAAAGGAGAGATGGCCAAGGTTTCGGCGATGATTGAAAACGCCGTTGATAATTTCGTGTTTGCTGATAACGACTTTACGATTACGTATATGAATCCCGCCTCCAGACGGACGCTCACCCAAATAGAGCACCTCCTTCCCTTCGGTGCCGAAGCATTTCCTGGCAAAAAGGTGGATGACTTCCCCTGTGATGTTGAGTGGTTCAAGAACATCATCTCTGACGAAAAGAAGCTGCCTTATACTGGAACAATTCCCTTGAAAGACGAGGTGATTCAATATACCGTCAGCCCGATTTATGATCACAGTAACGCGAGAATCGGCACCATGGCCAATTGGTCGATTATCACGGCAGAAAACAGGATCAAAACTTCACTTGAAGATACGACATCTTCACTTAATTCGGCATCGTCCGAACTTGAGACTGCCAGTTGTGAAATGCGGGCCACAGCGGAGAAGACGACCCGGAAGGCCCTGGCGGTGGCATCTATCAGCGAGCAAACGAATCAAAAGGTCCATTCTGTCGCAAGTGCCGCAGAAGAAATGTCCATAACGGTGAGCGGGATTTCTAAAAACATGGAAAAAGCGCGCGAAATCTCAACGGATGCCGTTCATAAAGCCGAACAGATGAATAAGATGATTGTCAAGTTTGATCAGTCTAACCAGGAGATCGGAAAGATTGTCAAAGTGATCACGACGATTGCGGGACAAACCAACCTCCTTGCGTTGAATGCGACGATTGAGGCGGCCCGCTCGGGAGAAGCGGGCCGCGGGTTTGCTGTCGTCGCCAATGAAGTGAAAAACCTCGCCAAAGGGACATCCAGTGCGACAAACGAAATCCGTGAACAAATCATCGCGATACAGAACAATACGAAAGACGCGATTCACGCCATTACCGAAATCACTAAAATTATCAATCATAATAATGAAATCGCGATGAGGATCGCCAGTGCCATGGAAGGTCAGTCTAAAACCACAGACCTGATTAGCGAGAACATGTCCGAAGCGGCCAAGGGCACGGACGAAATGGCACGTGATATTAACGGCATCCTTACGGCCGCAGAGGGGACGACCAGCGCGGCAGACAATATTCAAGGGTCCTCCAAAAATCTATCGGAAATGGCGTCCCGGCTAACAGGCCTCATCGACGGTGGTCAAAAATCATAAGACTTTACGCCTTCTAAAATCGGCATTGAATTCTCATCGGCCCTTCTTTAAGATGAGGCATCGTGTATCCGGGGCGTTTCATTACATTTGAGGGCGGTGAGGGGAGCGGAAAGACCACCCAGCTTGTGCGTCTTGCGGCGGATTTGAAGGACAAGGGTTTTGACGTCGTTCAAACCCGTGAGCCGGGGGGCACCCCGTTGGGCAACGACATCAGAGCGCTGCTTCTAAATCGCGCCGGGGGCGCGGAGATTACTCCGAAAACGGAACTGCTGCTGTATCTTGCCAGCCGTGCCCAGCATGTTTCAGAGGTCATTCTGCCGGCGTTAAAAGCCGGAAAGATTGTGCTGTGTGACCGCTTCACCGACGCCACCCTCGCCTATCAGGGTGATGGCCGAAGGCTTCCCGGGGATATGGTCGAGGTGATGACGCAATTTGCCGCATCCGGACTCGAACCCGATTTAACCCTGTTTCTGGATGTCGCCGTTCAAACGGGATTGACCCGCATAAAAGACCGGGCGGAAATCAACCGCATCGACCGGGAATGCCTGCAATTCCACGAGGCGGTTTATGCAGGTTATCAGCGTCTTGCCCAGGCCCACCCGAAACGCATCGTCGTGATCGACGCCTCGGCCGCTGTTGACGTTGTCGCCTTAAAAATACGGGAGCGCGTCCATGCCCTCCTTTCATGAACTCGTGGGTCAGCAGCGCGCTGTCGCGATCCTGCAGTCCTTCCTGAAAAAGAAGGCTTATCCGCAGGCCCTGCTCTTTGAAGGCGAAAGCGGGGTGGGGAAGCGCAAGGCGGCGGACATCTTCGCACAGATGATTTTTTGCGACGCGGCATCAATGGACATCACCGCCCCTTGCGGCACCTGTCTTTCCTGTCAAAAAATACAGCATCAGAGTCACCCCGATCTCCTGATTCTCGCCCCGGAGGAGAATGCGATCAGGATTGATCAAGTCCGAAAAATGCAGCAGCAGATTATCTATAAACCGGCCGCCGGATCAACAAAAGTGGTGCTCATTGATCCGGCTGAAAAGATGAACGGGGCGGCGGCGAACAGCCTGCTTAAAACACTGGAGGAACCGCCGCCCTACGTCGTCCTCATCTTGATTTGCGCCGAGGGGGGCGTGTTGTTGCCGACGATTCGCTCGCGGTGCCAGTCCGTCCAGTTTCACGCCCTTTCGTTTTCGCAAATCAAAACGGTTTTAATGGAAGAGAAAGGCTGGACGGCGAACGAGGCCCATCTTGTGACGGCGACCGCGTTCGGACGGCTGAGCGCGGCGCGGGACATGGCGATTGAAACGGCGCGCGAGACTGATGAAGAACGGCACACTCTGGTTTCAACCGGCGATCTTTTTGAAACGGCGGCCCATTTTTCGGGTGACCGTGACGCACTTGAAACGGCGCTGCTGTACCTGATGCACTGGCTTCGGGATGTACTGCTTGTTCAATCGCTCAAAAACGGGCATTCGCCCGATGACGCCGTGCTGTTCTATCCCTGGCGCCGGGCTGAACTTAAGGCCTGGGGCACACGCATGACGACCTCTGAAATTCACCGGTTTTTGTCGGATGCGCAGCGTGTTTATACCGCCCAGACCCGGAATGTCAATCGCCCGCTTTCGCTGGAAACCCTCTTGTTGCATCTTCGAAAATCGCCCGAAATCACGGCGGCGTCAAGCATTTAATTTCTGAAGCCTTCCTCCTTTAAATCCAAACACCCGGGCGGGATAGACAGCCTTGCGATTGTCGGCTAGACTTGAATTGGGGGTTCTGTCAGCCATGTCGCTTTCAGGGAAAACGGGAGGTTCCAATGGAATTCAGTCTCTTTGCCACATCGTCGCTTCTGGCTATTTTCGCATTTGCCGTCACCTTTTCGACCAGTATCAAAAAGCAGCCTGAGAAAAAGCGCGTCAAATACAACAAAGACCGTTGATGGTTTTATCCACAAAAGGGGGGGAACGCCGGGGCCGTTTTTTTTAAGCCGTTTGCCACGCGCGCCCCGTCTCTTTTCCCTGTCTCCCAAGAATCTCTGGAAAGATTGACATCTCTCCGGGATTTCATTATACATCCTCAATAAAAATCAACTTCGAATAAACGGTGTGCTTCTCCTCCCTTTTCAGGGTGGGCCATAACACCTCAAATCCAACTTCGGAATAGGAGACGACCATGCGATTCACGAAACCTTTGTGGTTTTTTTTATTTTTCATCGGAATTTTTCCGTCCTTGACACACGCAGCGGTTGTGATTGAAAAAGTCGATGAGGTTGTCGAAGGCGTGAAGGTCAGGATCGCGGGCTCGGGTTTTAGAGAACGGCATCCCGAATCCTTCGTTCAATTTGAATTTAAAACTCAACGTTTGAAGGCCGGGATTCTTTCCTGGAAGGAGAATGAAATCGTCGTTCTCGGTCCTGTGTTCCCGGCGGAGTATGAGGGCGGCGAGATTAAGGTTACGGTTTCAGCGGGACCGGCTGCGGGCCAAATGTCGAGCGTGACCGTGCCTTTCAAGGTTTTCTCCAACAAACTCACCTCGGAGATTATCAATCTGAAAGAAGAGGGATTTTCTGATCGTTTCATCATGAATCAATACGACAAAAAAATATCGGAAATGGGCGTGAGGGATACCACCCTCGACGCCTTTGACATCCTGAAGCTTGACGAGGCCCATTTGAGTGAGGACCTGATTTCCAATATTGCGAGACATCGCCAATATCTCACCATCGGGATTTCCGGGATCTGGTTGCACGATACGCGGGATCTCGTCACCAGTCCCATGATTCGTATTTTTATTTCGCCGAGAAGCTACTTTGAACCCCGGAAACCGTTTTGGAGCAAGGGTTGGGATTTTGGCCCGTTTAATCTCAAACGATATGATTTGAATGTGGGCTATACCACGAAGACCTCGACAGACAGCGGCACCGAAAAGAAAAGTTATCTCTTGCTGGGGCTTTCCTTCGAACTCAACCGCGCCGCGCTTTTGAACGTGGGGATGGCCTTTGTGCCGGGGGATATTGCCGGAGACCAGACTCAGCCTTACGTGGGTATTACAATGGATTCCAATTTGCTCAAAGACATCGGAATCCTGGATAAAGGCTAAACGCGCCTTTTACTCCTTCGATTTTTCGGGAGACACGCGGCGCAGCCTCTGCTTTTCTTCCCGATGCGGCTGACGTATAATGATGCCAGGAGGCGGGTCATGATCATCTCGCAAATACCGAATCTTGTGCATATTGCGAGCTCCCTCGCGCCGATGCTCGTCTTCCTGATTTTTTTTATCATCATTACGTTTTTAAAGAAAAAATAGGTCTTATCGGCGCTTTTGCTCGACTTCGGACAAAGCCGTCTCAAAAATATCCAAGCCCGCATCTGCCTCCTGCCGACTAAGGATCAAGGGCGGCATGAAGCGGAGCGTGCTTTGGCCGCAGCCTAAAATGAGTAGTCCTTTTTCAAAGCAGCGTTGGATGACCCGGGCGCACTCGTCCACCGCCCTCACCTTCGTTTCCCGGTCTTTCACCAGCTCAATGCCGATCATCAGGCCCAAGCCCCGGACATCGCCGATCAACGCGTGATTTTTCTGCATCTCACGAAGTTGCTCAAGCATGTAGGCCCCGATCTCGGCCGCGTTTCGAATCAACCCTTTTTCCAGCAGTGCAATGGTTGCCAGGGCGGCTTCACAGGCAATGGGGTTTCCCCCGAAGGTATTCGCGTGTGATCCGGACTCCCAGCGATCCATAATGGCGCGTTTGGCCACGATGGCCCCCAGCGGCAGGCCGGACGCGATGCCCTTGGCCAGCGGCATGATGTCCGGGACGACATTAAAATGCTCCGAGGCGAACATTTTCCCGGTCCGCCCCATGCCGCTTTGAATTTCATCGACAACCAGTAAAATACCGTAGGATTCGACCAATTTTGAAAGCCGTTTCAAGAAATCCCTGGGCGGCACGATGTATCCGCCTTCGCCCTGAATTGCCTCGACAAAGATGGCCGCGACCTCTTCTCCCGGCACAAGTTGTTTAAAGGCGGTTTCCTGTATCCAGTCCAGGGTGAAATCCACCGACTCCCCGGCGGACAAACCCGCAGGCGGCCGGTAGGGATTTGGATAAGGCGCGTGAATGACGGTGGAGACGAGGGGGGCAAAGCCTTTTTTGTGCAGGGACTTGCTTGCCGTCAGGGACAGGGCACCCATCGTTCTGCCGTGAAAGGCCCCGGAGAAGGCTATAAAGTAAGGCCGTCCGGTCGCGTAGCGCGCAAGCTTCATCGCGGCCTCGACGGACTCCGCACCCGAATTTGTGAAAAAAACCTGCTTGTTCATCCGGCCCGGTGCGAGGCGGCACAGCGTCTCCGCCAAGACAACTTCCGTGGCGTAATAAAAATCGGTGCCGGACATGTGAATCAATTTTTTGGCCTGATTGCAGATGGCGTTGACGACCTTCGGATGGCAGTGGCCCGTCGCGGTCACGGCGAGGCCAGCGGTAAAATCAAGATATTCAAAGCCGTCCACGTCGGTCATTCGGCAGCCTGCTGCCGAATCCACGACCAGGGGATAGGCGCGCGTGACGGATTTCGAAATCACCCGCTGATCCCGGCGCACCCATTCTTTTGCATTCGGACCCGGCCGTTTGTTTGATCTTTTAGATTTCATGCGAACCTCCTTCACAACCGTTGCGGTTGCTATAAAAGAGTGAAGCGTTCGTTTTTCTGCTTTCTATGCAGGACGAGGCCGAACAGTGCCGTGATGACGCGAAGCGCCGCAAAGCTCGTGATATCGGACACGTCCAACGGCGGCGCGACCTCGACCACATCCGCGCCGACCACGGGAAGCGGAGCCAAGGCCCGGATGAGGGTGATGAGCTCCCGCGTCGTCAATCCACCGGCATCGGGGATGCCCGTCCCCGGCGCAAAGGCGGGATCGAGCACGTCGATATCGATGGAAAGATAAACATTGGAAAGCCCTGAAAATATCCTCTCTATCTCTTGGGCGATGGGGCGAACGCCGCGTTCCGCCACTTCGTGGGCGGAAAACATTTTCATTTGGTGTTTTTTGATAAATTGAAGTCCCTCGGGCTCGATACAGCGCGTCCCCACTAATATCGTGTGCCTGGGCGAAAACTGACCGCAATCCATCGCCCGCCGGAGCGGACAGGCATTAGAGTAAGGCGATCCCTGAAAATGGTCGCTCAAGTCCGCGTGGGCGTCGATAAAAATGAGTCCGACGGGTGCTGTCGCCTGTCGGCTGCAGGCCCGGTGGACCGGAATAACAACGGAGTGATCTCCGCCCAGAGTTAAAAGAAAGGTGGAGCGAATCCGCCCAGAGACCTCTTTTTCAATGTCCGGATGGGCCTTGACGAAGTCGTCGCCGAAAAAGAAGTCTCCGTCATCGCGAATGGAGAGCGTGTCGAGGGATTCTCCCGTTTCAAGAACGGGGGGAATTTCCGCCGAGAGCCGCCTTATGCGCTCCGGCGCCTCAGCCGCGCCGCCACGGAAACAAGTCGCGCCGTCATAGGGGAGTCCTAAAATTGAGATATCGGGTGAGGGCGTGCCCGGGCGGTTTAAGCCTGCCCAGATTTTGCGTCCGGACGCCTTGGGTTGCTGCTGTACCGAGTCTCTCATACGCGTCATCCCCCACCCCTCTTTTTCCGCCTATTATAACATTTACGGATCGGCACGAGGAAATCGGAGGTGGTGGAGCCGGACGGATTTCAGGGGAAAATTTAGGACGAAGGGGGGGTTATAAAATGCCGATGCCGCGCTTGCCGATGGAGAAGGCATCTATCGCAGAAACAATGAATACAATATTGTTAAAGACCCACGATTTCGCCGAATAGTTCGTGGTCATGTAGGCGAAGACCGCGACGATGATGAAGAGCAGTCCTCTCCCGTACTCCCGCACGTAGAGCTGGCCCAGCCCTGCGAAAATCAAAGAGAAAACCCCGGCGATCAACCCGCCTTTCATGCCGTTCATGACGGGCAGGGCAAGAAAAAAAAGGGCGATCAGCAGCACAACGGCCCACTTCCAGCCGAGGGGCATCAATTGCGGCAATCTTAAAAAAAAGATGGAAAAAACAACAACGACGACGGTTCTGCCCCAGGTCGGTTTTGTCAGCCGGTCAATCATGCTTCTTCCCCGAGAGACGCTGCTCGGCGAGCCGCTCCGCGGCCTTCGCGGTTGAAATCGATGCGTCTTTCGCCAAACGAAAAACGGTTTTCATACGGCCATAGATTTTAGAGATGTTCTCGTACGCGCGTTCCTGGCGATATCCGGGAAGCTCCTCGGCAATATTGATCAAGCCGCCCGCATTGATCACATAGTCCGGGGCGTAGAGGATATTTCGGCGGCTGAGTTCATCGACCACAGCCGAATCCTTGAGTTGATTGTTCGCCGCGCCGGCGATAATGCGGCAGGCGAAACTTTCGATGCTCCGGGTATTGATAATGCCACCCAGGGCGCAGGGCGCGAAGATATCGCACTCGGCGCGGTAAATTTCGTGACCGTGAATGGGGTCTGCCCCGTAGTCGCGGATTGCGCGGGCAACGCGCTCCGGGTCCATGTCCGAAACATAGAGCAGGGCACCTGCCTTGTGAAGCAGTTTGGCCAGGGCGCTCCCGACCTTCCCCATACCTTGAATCGCCACCCGTTTCCCACTGAAGGAGCTGTCCCCGTAAACTTCTTCCAGGCAGGCCTTCATCCCGCAAAAAACCCCGTAGGCCGTGGCGGGCGAGGGGTCGCCGCTTCCTCCTTTTTCAGGGGCAAAACCGGAGACATGAGGTGTGGTTTTTCGTATGACCTCCATATCCTCAAGGGTGACGCCGACATCTTCCGCAACGATGTACCGTCCCCCCAAACGATCCACCTGCTTTGCAAAGGCCTCCAATAAAGGCCGGGACTTGTCTTTCCGGGGATCTCCCCAAATGACACTTTTTCCGCCGCCCAGGGGGAGATCGCTGACGGCCGCTTTATAGGTCATCGCCCTTGAGAGTCTTAAAACATCGGAGACGGCGGATTCAAAGGAATCATAGGGCCACATCCGGCAACCGCCGAGCGCCGGGCCGAGCGTGGTGTTGTGTATGGCAATCAGGCCCTGAAGCCCGGAGGCGGGGTCAGAACAAACAAGAAGCTGCTCATGACCTTTCGTTTTCATTTGATCGAATAAATTCATGATGCTGATCTCAGTCGGGGTTGTCTGATAGGGGGAATGCGTTGTGCTCTAATCATATCGCAACAGGATCGGTTTAAGTTAGGGAAAAGATTTTTTTCGCTACCGGAGGCTCAAAATACGTCACAGCCGCAAGTATTCCTTTTGAATCGCGGGGGCGTAATCCGGTGTTTTTTCCGCTTCAAACTGGATGGCGGCATGCCCGATTTTAAATTGCTGGCACAGGAGGAAGTTAATCTTTTTCAAAAGGGGGGCCGTTTCGCTCAAGGGCATGTTGCGGACAGCCACGTGCGCGGAGAGGGCGTACATCCCGGAAGTAAGTGTCCAGACATGCACATCGTGCATGTCTCGAACCTCGTCAAAAACCTGAATCGCTTTGATGACGCGGGCAGGGTCAATTTCCTTCGGCGTGGCCTCCAGCAGAATGTCGACTGCATCCCGTATGAGATGAACCGCCCAATATAAAATGAGCACGGAGATCAACACCCCCAAAACAGGGTCGATCCACATCCAACCGGTGAGGGCGATCAATGCCGCCCCGGCGACGACGCCCACGGAGGCGAAAGTGTCGCCCGCAAGATGGAGAATGGCTGATTTGGTATTGAGATCTTCACGTTTCGCGTTTTTTAACAGGAAGACGGTCGCAAGGTTGGTGATGAGCCCGATGACGGCAATGACCATCATTTCCGTAGTGGCGACGGGTTCGGGCGTGTTAAACCGCTGGTAGGCTTCGTAGAGAATCCAAAGGGTGATGACGAACAGGACAAAGCCGTTCAGCAAGGCGGCGAGGATTTCAAGACGATAAAAGCCGAAGGATTTTTCCGTGGTCGCGGGCTTGGTTGAAAAAGTCATGGCCAGGAAACTGATGAGCAGGGCCAGGAGGTGGGTTAGCATGTGTCCGGCGTCGGAAAGCAGGGCGAGGCTGTTGGTAATAAAACCGCCGACAACCTCAAAAACCATGACCGCCGCAGTGAGACCCATCGCCCAGTGGAATTGTCGCGGGTCAATTTGCGCGTGGAGCGGGGGCATATCCTCCGTGTGGCAAAGATCCAGCTCACAGCTTGGCGCATGAAGGTGAAGCGTCTCTCCATTTCCGTGGTGCGTATGCCCCATTGCGCTACCTTTTCTTTTTAAACCAAAGGCCTTTCATGCCCCGCCACGAGAAATAAAGGACGCCGACTAACAGCACAAACGTCCCTACCAGGGCGACTCCGCGTGAAGATTCGAAAAATGTCACGGAAAAATAAAGCAGCACCACCAGTAAAACCTGGGCAATGAGTAAATCCCCAAACCGCCTCCCGCGTTCTTTTTTTTCTAATCTGCCTGGCATGTGCCCGTCCTATTCTTCATGAGTTGACTGAAATGTCGTGTGGATCTACGCCTTAAAGCCCTTTTTTTCGCATTTCTTCACGATAGGTTTTGTCGTAAAGAATCTCCCAGTCCGCGCTGCCCTCCACGATTTTCCGGGTATAGGAGCCGAGCTTTTTCTTGACCAGATGATGAACGGCCTCCTCCATCGCGACCGTCTCTGAAAACGTGGTCTTGATGGATTTGAGAATGGCTTTGCGGCTTCCCCGGCACGTGATGCCCGGGTCTTTTTCAAGCGTATTCTGAACAAGATGGGCGAGGTGGCTGATTTTTTCTTCACTCAATATCGTCATGAAATTCTCGCTAAATCGTCAGCCCCCGTTCTTTGATGAGCTGTTTTTTGATCATCAGAAAAAGCGTGTGCCGATCAATCTGCTCCCCGGCCATTTGGCGTTCATATTTCTTCATAAGCTGTTCGACTTCCCGATCGAGACGCTCCTCGACTGCGAGTTCCTTTAAAATCGCCGTCCCGATCGTGGCTGCGATGGTTTCCTTTTTTTGCACCGATTCGATGAGCTGCTGGCTCAAAAGTGTTGTCGCCAATCGGAGGGAAAGGGCATCCACACGGGCCTTCGAAAGTCTCATGCCGCTAGAATAGCAAAGGGTCTGGGGGGTGTCAATCAATCGAAATTCGGGCAAAGACCATTAAAAAACCGCCTTAAACTGGAGGTGTGGAGACCGAATGGAGGATGATTCGATGCTTTTTCAGGAAAGATCGGGCACGATGATTTCGGCGTCAATAAAATGCTCGAAGAACAGACCCGCCTTTTTTCCCGAAATACGATAAGAGCCCTGAACGAGCACTTTGTCGCCGGGCCATATTTTTTGAACCCCGAGACTGATGACCTCGACCGTGGGGCCTTTTAAGCGATTTTGAGGCCTGTCTTCCGTGAGATGAATTTCAAGGTAGGGGCTCCCCAGCCGTCCGCGCTGCAGGAAAATGGATAGTATCCGGCCGGAAACGACAATGCGATGACCATTGTATTGGGCTTCGTCTTCGACAAGCGACTGAATCGAAACACTGACGGGCAACTCTTTCGGAACCCGCTTCGCAAAAACCGCCGGAAAAGGATTTGAGATAACAAACAGGAAACTGAGCACAAATGCGACGACCCGCACAGGGTTCCTTGGAGCGCCCGTGTCTCTTTTAAAAGCACGCGGTAGTTTGTTATAATCGGGCCGCATTTTAGTCGAATTGCCCTATTGGGTTTGATACTCGAAGTGACGATACACCATTTTTATGAAGAGCACAATACTGAGCACAAGGAGCATGTTTTGAAAAAAAGAAACAAAGTGATGTACATCATCGCCGCGCTGGCCTGGGTTGTTGTTTCGGGAGTTTTCCCCGGACTCAGTCAGGCGGAAACCCCGCATGAAAAGGGCGAAAAACATTTCAAGCCGTCCGAAGGCCCCTTGATTCCGGTCCCTCGGGAAGAGATCAAAGTTGAATTGTTTCTCATGAAGGAACGGAAAAAAGATGGCAAGTTTATCAAGGAATTGTTTCGGGATCAAAAAATCAATCGCGTGATGATCCAGTATTTCCGGGCGGGCAACCCTCCGAAAAACCTCGTGCTCGGCCGCCGCATCCCGGCTGAAGTCGGGCGCATGATGATTGAGCTGGCCATCCACTACAACAACGGCATCACCCATCTTTTGCCGGAATTTCGGTTTTACGACCATTATACGGCCTTCGGCAACTCCTCCTTTGACATACAGGCTCAAATTCCGATCAGCTCCGAGGATTTGGAAAAGTTGCGGGACCCCTCGCTTTCCGACGAGGAATTCCACGCCCTGTTTCGTTCACTGACCGGAGAAGACGAAGGCGTCGTAGGCGCCTATGTCGATTAGCGCGGGATCTTTTTCAACCAGTCGATGATTTGAAGCACATCGTCTTCTTTTAAAACTGCGCCGAAGGCCGGCATGCCCTTTCGCCCCTTGATGACGGTTTCGATAAATTGCTCCGAAGCCTTGTTCTTGGCGGAGTTCGAAAGATTCGGGGCCCGCATCCCGCCGCCGCCCAAGGGGCCATGACAGTTGGCGCAGTTCACGTTGACCATTTTGTTCCCCTGGAAAATTTGTCCGCCAAGATGGTCGGGAAAGGGGTTCTCCTTTTTTTCGCATCCCGCGAGAGCCAGGATCAACGGTATTCCCACGATGAATAGTTTGGTGAGTACGTGCTGATAGTACGTCTGCATTTTATACTTCACTCCCTGTATACAAAATGGAGACAGCTTACGACATTAAGGCTGCGGGAACAACCTGCCTCATGTCGCATCCCTCAGACCCGAACGACTGGTCGTCATTGGCATAGACGGGGAGCTGATCGAGGCAGTCATCAATATTGACCACCAATTGACGGTACTGCGGGCTTTCAACACTTCCAAAATGGCGTTCAAAAACCATTTGAGAGAGACCTTCCGGCAGGTGCGTGATCTTTGGAAAAAATTCAGCCTCCCCGCGATGCCGGGAAAGATGTCTCTGAAGATGCCGGGCTGTTTTGGCGTTTGTCGCAGCCTCGGCGAATCGGACTCCGGCGCGATCTGCCGCAAGATCCACAAAGCTAAACCCGCTGCCCCCTTCTCCCGCGTCCAAAAGTTCCTTAAATTCCCCGATGGCGTGCGTGATGCCGCTTTCGGACGCGATTTGCAAAACCGCGGAAATCAGAAAGTGTAGTCTTAAATCCACACGTTTGCCCAGGACCACCTCATGGCCCAGGCGGATTGTTTTCATTTGAGCGGTTCGAACCGGCCCTGTCATTTGCTCGACACGCCAGCTGCCTAAATAAATGCCGAGCGCTAAAATGGCCGCCCGGTTTTCCAGAACGGGGTCGCCGCCGCGATCCAGCGCCATCTGAAACAAATGCCCCGTAAAATAGGACAGGGGAACCGGTTGATCCGAGGGGATCTCCTTCGCCATGTTCATGAGCGCGGCATAATAGAGCCGAATATGCTCCGGCTTACCCAGGAGGGCGGTTTCATCGCGAAGCAGTTTTACCCGGTTTTTCATCGTTTGAACCATTTGGCGCAGCTCTGAAATGGGCTTCAAGTGCACGTCGATCCGCCCTTGGGTTAAGGCGACGGCTTCCACGGCATTGAGCAATTTTCTGCCTTCGTTGAAACCAAATGCGAGATCCAGACCCAGGCCCGCAAGGAAGCGCACCATTTTATCTGTCAAAAAGAGACCTCCAATCGTCGCACGCTCAATCTGAAAGCCCGAAGTTGAGGGGAGAAGGTTGAGACGGAGATTCAGATAATCTCCGGCAGGATTGTGAGGCAATTTGAGTGTCGCTTCGATTTCAAAAAGTTCGGGGGAGATCATGGAAACCGCCGCGGCTTCGGGGATGGAGCGATGTCCCACGGCAAAGAGCGCGTTCAAATCCGCCTCGGTGGCCGAAAGGACATGAGGGCGGTCGCTGTTTTTCAGTAAATCCTTCACCAGCTTTTTTGCAAAACGGTCGGTTCGGACCGCATCATCTGTGTTCACGACTTGAGGATTAAAGACAAGCGGGTGATCTTCGAGCGCAAAAAAGACGATGGCCAAGGGCCCCAGAATCAAAACAAGCACGCTGCCCCAGAACATGATTTGAAAGAAGCGCGTCATGGCGTTTCGTTGACCTGAATCCGGGAGACCCGCTCCAGCCAGTCCATGATGAGCCGGATATCGTCCTCGCCCAGCATCCGATTATACGCGGGCATGAGTCCCGCACGGCCATAGGTAACGGCCGAATAGAAGTCCTTAAAGGGGATTGTCCGGCCTGATTTGACCAGGGCCGGAGCCTGTCCGCTGCCTCTTCCCAGCCAGCCGTGACAGCCGTGACACTTGATATCCATACGGACTTTCCCTTGATAAATCTGCCCTCCGAGATGATCCGGGAGCGGCGTGTGCTTCTCCTGGCAACCTGTCTCGGCAAAAAAAACGAATAGGACAACAAGGGGTTTTATCATATCTCGGGATTTCAGGAATGGCATCGCCCTCATTTTACCGTGAGTTTCCCCTGGAGAACAAGCGGGGGCATCCTGATGGACGCGGACGACATTTCGTCTACTTAATCTAAGGCTCGTAAAAAAATGACTTGCGCGCGCTCCGTGAAACAATGCAAGATCTTTGGCCATGATCAACCTGGTCGCCGCATTGATGCACGAAGCACGTCCCCTGATTGAGCGGTATCGCATGTCGTCGTTGAAAGGGGGGCACCCCTATCCGATCTTCGGTAATAGGCAATTCACGGTGATTGTTTCGGGCATCGGCAAGCTCGCGTCCGCGGCGGCGGTGGGGTATCTTCACGCCTTGACCTTCAAAGACGGCCCTTCGGGCTGGCTCAATTTCGGTCTGGCCGGGCATTCCGACTTCGACCTCGGGCAAGGCTTTACCGCTCACCATGTGATCGACAGAGGATCGGGCCGGAGCCATTATCCGCTGGGTCTTTCGGCCTTCCCTTGCCCCTCCAGTGTATTGATGACGGTGGATCAGCCGGAGCGAAGTTATCACGCACACGGAGGCTACGATATGGAGGCGAGCGGCTTTTTCCGGGCGGCCCTCCGGGCGAGCACGATCGAATTAATTCACTGCTACAAAGTCGTGTCGGACAACCCGCGGCATCCCGTAAAAAAAATGACAAAGGCCGCCGTCACGGGGTTCATAGGAAGTCGAATCGAGGAGATGGACACCATCCTTTCAATCCTCCTTGAGTCCGTTGCCGTGCACCGTAAGGCCCATGCACCTGACTGTGATTTAGAGGACATTCTGAAACGGTGGCATTTTACCGAGACACAGAGCAAGCAGCTCACACGCCTGCTTCAGCGCCGACGCGCGCTTTATGCGAAAAGCGCGTTGCCTCAATTGCATTTGACAGACTACCCGTATGCCAAGGATTTTTTAAGTGCGCTGAAACAGCGGCTGGATGCCCATCGCCTTAAGATTTAGTCAGGTTTTCCGTGGGGGGTGTAATGTTCAAGACTTTCATTTTTCGATACAGGTGTGTTCTTTCGATTTGAAGGGCCTCGGCGGTTTGCGGAATATTCCAGTCATGGGCCTTTAATACGGACAAAATATGGGCACGTTCAAAGGCGCTCCTCGCAGTCTTCAGGGGTTGGGACGAGGCTTTTTCATCTCCCGATATTGCGGTGTCCTGAAGATGGGGGGCGCTGTCCTTGATGAATTGCGGCAGATCGTGCGAGGAAATGATTGGCGTCGGGGCCATAATGAGCAAGCGCTCGGCGATGTTTTTGAGCTCCCGGACGTTGCCGGGCCAGGAGTAAGCTTTGAGAAGTTCAAAGGCCTCGGAGGTCAAGCGTTTGGGCCGAATACCCTGCTCTTGGGCAACGTCTTTAATAAAATAGGAAATCAGCAGCGGGATGTCGTCGATCCGATCTCTCAGGGGCGGGGCGTGCAGGGGAATGACGTTCAGGCGGTAGTAAAGATCATCTCGAAAGCGCCCGGCCTTGATTTCCGTCGGCAAATCCTTGTTGGAGGCCGCGATGACGCGGACATCCACATGCACGCGTTCGTGCCCGCCGACACGCATGAAGGCCTGCTCCTGCAGAGCCCTTAAAACCTTGGCTTGTGTGGGCAGGGTCATGTCGCCGATTTCATCCAGGAAAAGGGTGCCGCCCGAGGCGCGCTCGAACTGTCCTTTTTTACGCTGGGACGCCCCTGTGAAAGCCCCTTTTTCATAACCGAAGAGCTCGCTTTCGATGAGGTTTTCCGGTATGGCCGCGCAGTTGACGTCTAAGAAAGGGGCGTTCCGCCTTGGGCTCGCCGAATGAATCATACGGGCGACGAGCTCCTTCCCCGTCCCGTTTTCACCCGAGATCAGCACGCGGCTGTGGGAGGGCCCGGCCAAGGCGATCTGCTCCTTTAAGCGGAGAATGACGCGGCTTGCGCCGACCATTTCGTATTTCTTGGCCACCAGCCGCTTGAGCGAGCGGTTTTCCTCTTTCAGGCGGAATTCATTCAGGGCATGTTTGACCATCAACACCACTTTCTCAAGCGAGAGCGGTTTTTCGATGTAATCGTAGGCCCCCAGTTTAATGGCCTTCACGGCGGTTTCGATGGAGCCGTGTCCCGACATCATGATAACAATCAGGTCGGGGAGGAAGGTTTTAAGACGCTGCAGGGTTTCAATGCCGTCCGGCTCGGGCATCCAAATATCCAGAAGAACGAGGGCGGGCGGCTTGTCCTGTACCATCGGAATCACCTCCAGCCCGCTCTCGGCAGTTTGGATCTCATAGCCTTCGTCGCTGAGAATGCCGGAAAGCGTCGTTAAAATCGCGGGTTCGTCATCGACAACAAGAATGGTTTCGGACATAGGCTTCCTTATACAGAAAATTCAATGGTAATGACGGTGCCCTTCGGCTGTCTCGGGGCGACACGGATTTGGGCGTTGTGGTCCGTGGCGATGCGATTGACGATGGCGAGCCCCAGGCCGGTGCCCGTTTTTGAACGCGAAAAATACGGCAGGAACAATTTATCCAGGTCCTCGGGTGGGATGCCGATACCTTCGTCAGCCACGTCGATGCGGACCTTTTTTTGAAACGGATCGCAGCGTGCCGTTAAAAACAGGGTGCCGTGTCCCTGCATGGCGGTGACGGCGTTTTCAAAGAGATTTAAAAAGAGCCGTTTGATCTGCCCGCGATCCAGGCTCATCGCGGGCAGCGCGGGATCAAAATCCGTTTGCACACGGATGTCTTTATGTCCGGACTGATAAAGCGAGACCACTTCTTTTAAGATTGGGGTGATTTCCTGCAATTTACAACGGGGCGGCGGCATGCGCGAAAAGTCGGAGAACTCATCGACCAGGGTTTTCAGTCCATGAACCTCATTAATGACGATTTGCGTCGATTCGTCAAAAATGCGGTCGAAATCCTCGGATCCCTGAGAATACTTTTTCCGGAGACGCTCCGTCGAAAGCTGAATGGGGGTCAGCGGGTTGCGGATTTCATGCGCGATCCGGCGGGCCACATCCTGCCAGGTCGCCAGTTTCTGCGCGCGGATCAGCTCGGTCAGATCGTCGAAAACAATGACATATCCCAAAAAACGCCGGTCCGTGCCGTGCAGCACCGTGAGCACCATGCGCAGATTCGAAAATTTGTTTTGCCGCTCCAGAACCACTTCTTCCTCGAGGGACTCCTTCCCGCTCTCCTGAATTTGCTTGAGGGGACGAGTCATGGCCTTCATGCCTTTTGTGGAAAAAAAATCGAAGTAATCCGCCTGAATCGCCTCGTCCGCCGCAACTCCCAGGATGCGTTCCGCAGAAGGGTTGAAGGTAGTAATAACGCCTTTTTCGTTGACGGAAATCACGCCGGCCGCAATATTGGTTAAAACACCCTCCAATTCCTGATTCGACGCCGCAAGCGAATGGGTGGCCTCCGCCACCTTCCGCTGTCCTTCTCGCAGGTCGGCCGTCATTTTATTGAAGGAGTTGACCAGGATACCCAGTTCGTCCGTCGCGCGCACGTCGATTTGAAAATTCAAATCCCCTTGCGCGACGGCCTGCGTCCCTTCCGCCAGTTTTTGAATAGGGATGGTGATATTCTTGGCCAGGTACAGGCCAAACCACGTGGCGGAAAAGATAATGAGAAAAACGACGATGAGAAAGGAGAGAATATAGCTCCCCTTAATCGGGTTTTTAAAGGCCTTGAGCTGTTTGTATTCCTCGACCGACTGCTTGATGCCTTCCATTTTCCCGACCAGGCGGGGGGAAATCATTTGATCCACGACCAGGATGACCTTGGCGCGTCCCCGCTTTTCAAGTGGGAGAATGCCGCGCACCAAATCCCCCTGAGGGGTGGATTGAATGGAAAGCACCGGTTCGGTACTTTTGGATTTTGGGGTGTCCACCCCTTTCTCCATGGCCTGCGCCAAGGGCTCGGTCGCGGGTGGCGAGGAGGCCTTGTTCGCATCGGATTTCCTTTCGGCGGCTTCGGCCATCAACTTGAATCGCGGTGTGAACACATAAATGTTGTGGAGACGGTGCGCCTCCTTTTGGTCTCGCAGGTATTTTGTCAGGGCGGCATGGGCGCCATTCAAAAGCCGCCCGGACAGTAAATGTCGGCCGATTTGCCGCGCCGCCGCGGCCACGTCCTGCTCGCTCTCCTGATAGTAGTCTTGTGCTACTTCGAGCGATTGATCCAGTGACTTTTCAACCTGTATCGAAAACCAGTTTTCGATACTGCTGGTCAGTAGGCCGCTTGCGACCACGAACAGCAGAATGGAAGGAATCATGGAAAGCCCGATGAGCCCGGCGATGAGTTTACTTCTGAGACTCGACTTATTGGGCTCCCGGCTGCGCTCAAAATACAGTTTGATGAGGTTCCGTGAAAGCAGCAGGACCAGCAGGATGGTCAGGGTGATGTTCAGGTTGACCATGGTGACCACGAGGATATTGGTCGAGAAAAGCGACGGGTGCTCAATCCCCTGAAAAAGCAGGACGGTAAACGAAATGGAAAGCGTCAGGAAAAGGGCGGTAATCCAGACCGGACGAAAGGTCGGCTGATCCTTTGTTTTCTTTTTCTCATCATCGAGGCGGTGTTGAAGCGAGGTTTCCAAGGGGGACGGTCCTCTATCTTTGTGACGGGAATTGCAGCACAAGCATGATCATTCGGCCTTTGGAAATACAATCTGGGGGGAATCCGCCCATGGGGTGTCGATTTCAAGAAAGGGGATAAAAAAGAGAAAGTAATCCAGGTAAAAAGGCCGTTTCGCTGCCTGCATTTGGGCCTGTACGCTGACAAAATAACGCTTCCCCCTGTTTAACGGGAGGATGGAAGCCAGGTGCGTGCCCTTCACTTGGGTCACCAAGGCTTTCATGGATGGGAAGTCCTCCGCTTGCTTTTCGATTGATGTTCCGTTGGTCGTTTCTGTGACCGTATACACTTTTTTCAATGTGTCATATTTGACGGTGTAGCGGATGGTTTTGGAGAGAATCTCTTCATCGAACCAGTTCTTTTCCTTCCTTTTCAGGACAAGGTAGTAATAAAAATTTTTCGGGATGCCGTTGTGGATATCATCCACGATTTCTTTCCGGAAGCCGCCGGTCAGCTTGGCTGAAACGTAGATTTCGTTGTTTTCGATTTCGACTGTGACGTTTTGAATTCGCTCGCCTCTGGCGTGTGCGGGCGGCGCGGCGGTGAAGAGCACGGCAAGTGCGGCAAAAAGCAGGCTCGCGTATTGAATGGGGCCGCATTTGCAGGGCCGTTTGAGGCGGTGAACGATTGAATCGACCATTTGCTGTCCAACGCGAAATTCAAAGGGGGAGGCACCATGCTTTTCCCTCGCCGCAATCAGGGCGCTTGCATTTTAGCACTAACGCAGCGGCGGAGTCCAA
>JBHHXB010000014.1:0-21202 GCA_046756825.1 Nitrospiria bacterium
CTGAGGGGCTTTCGACGGGACAGGTGCTGACCACGGATGTTTTTTCTGAGGGAGAATTTGTGGATGTCACCGGGACATCACGTGGAAAGGGCTTTCAGGGGGTCATGAAGCGCCACGGTTACGGTGGCGGCCGGAAGACGCACGGCTCCCGTTTCCATCGCGCACCAGGCTCAATTGGGGCAAGTGCCTATCCTTCTCATGTCTTTAAAAATAAGGGGATGCCGGGGCAGATGGGGAATGCGCGCGTAACTGCGGAGGGGCTTGAAGTTGTGGCGGTTCGTCCTGAGGAAAACCTGGTCTTGGTCAAGGGCGCGGTGCCCGGCGGGACGAAGAGTTTGGTTGTTGTTCGAAAATCGGTGAAACGCCGTGCGAAGCAAGGGAAGTGATGCTGGAGCTAGAAGTTAAAAATAATCATAATGAAAATGTCGGGATGGTCGCCTTGGACGAGGGTGTCTTTGGCGTACCCGTTTCTCCCGTCCTTTTGCATGAGGTGGTGCAGATGCAGCGTGCCTCCATGCGCCAAGGGACGGCTTCGACAAAAACGCGAGGTCTTGTGCGGGGTGGCGGGAAAAAGCCTTGGCGGCAAAAGGGAACGGGCCGGGCCAGGGCGGGGTCAAGCCGCTCTCCGATTTGGCGCGGTGGCGGGACGACTTTTGGGCCGATGCCGAGAAACTACGCCTATTCCATGCCAAAGAAAAAGGTTAGAAAGGCGTTGTATTCCGCTCTGTCTTCCAAGGTAAGGGATGGCTCCCTTGTGGTTTTGGATGAATGGGTTTTTTCTGATGTGAAGACAAAGTCTATGGCGAATTTACTTCAAAAGCTGGGATTGTCCGGGCGGATATTGATCGCCGTGACGCAGAAGGGTGAAGATTTGGTGTGTATGACCCGGAATTTGCCGAATGTGACGCTGGTCGAAACTCGGAACCTGGATGTGTATTCCTTGATGCTGCATGAGACGCTCCTGATAACGCAGAGGGATGTTTCGAGAATGCTGGAAGTTTGGGGGCATCATGAATCCGCATGACCTGATTGTTCGCCCGCTCATCACAGAAAAAAGCACGGCGATCCGTGAGCAAAGCAACAAGATTTGTTTTGTGGTGCGGCGTGATGCCAATCGTGTGAGTATCAAGTCCGCCGTGGAGTCTGCTTTAAACGTGAAGGTCAAAAAGGTCAATATCTTGAACATGATTGGAAAAACAAAGCGTCTGAACCGGTTTGAGGGAAAGCGGCCGGATTGGAAAAAGGCGATTGTGACCCTTGAGTCCGGAGAGAAGGTGGATTTCTTTGAGGGTTAGTCTGGGATTTTTTTTGAGTGCATGAGAACAAGGAATTAAATGGGAATTAAAATACATAAGCCGACTTCTCCCGGGCGGCGGGCGGCCTCCGGTTCAACATTTGAGGAAATTACGAAAACCCGGCCGGAGAAATCCCTCGTTAGCCCGCTCAGTTCGAGCGGCGGCAGAAATAACCGCGGGAAAATGACGAGCCGTCATCGGGGGGGTGGTCATAAACGCGCATACCGCAAGATTGATTTTAAAAGGGAGAAATTCGATATTCCCGCGACGGTCGCCGCCATCGAATACGACCCGAACCGTTCCGCCCGTATTGCGCTTCTTTTTTATGCGGACGGGGAAAAGCGCTACATGATTGCGCCCGACCGCTTGTCCGTTGGCGACAAAGTGATGTCCGGTCCCGATGCCGAAATTCGGATAGGTTGCGCGCTTCCTCTGGTGAATATCCCCTTGGGCAGTGCCATTCATAATATTGAGTTGAAGAAGGGGAAAGGCGGGCAACTCGTGAGAAGCGCCGGGACTTCCGCCCAGTTGATGGCGAAGGAAGGGGCTTACGCGCATGTTCGTCTGGCTTCCGGCGAGGTGCGTATTATTCGATCCGAGTGCATGGCCACGATTGGTCAGGTTGGCAATATAGACCATGAAAACGCCTCCTTCGGCAAGGCCGGAAGAAGCCGCTGGAAGGGGCGGCGCCCGCATGTGCGGGGCGTTGCGATGAATCCTGTCGATCACCCGCACGGCGGTGGAGAAGGCAAGGCGGGGGCCGGAAATCCTCATCCTGTGTCTCCGTGGGGGCAGTTGGCAAAAGGCTTTAAAACACGGAAGCGGCATGAGTCTGATCGCTTTATCGTGAAAAAGAGGAAAAGGTAAGTCGGGTTTTTTTATACAGAGGAAGCTTAAGGAACGTTATGCCGAGATCAATTAAAAAAGGGCCTTTTGTCGATATTCATCTTGAAAAAAAGGTGAGCCGGATGAATGCGACAAATGAGTCTAAAATTATCAAGACCTGGTCGCGTCGCTCAACGATTACTCCGGAGATGATCGGCCATACCTTTGCGATTCATAATGGCCGAAAATTTATACCTGTGTATGTTACGGAAAACATGGTGGGTCATAAAATGGGTGAGTTTTCGCCAACCCGGCATTTTAGAGGGCATGGTGCCGGGAAAAACGAAAAGGCAACCAAGGTAAGATAGTGTATTTTCTTGGGGAAGGTTGAGGGATGGAAGCGAAGGCAGTTTTAAGATATGTGCGGGTAACGCCTCGGAAGGCCAGGCTTGTTGTTGATTTGATTCGGGGGAAAAATGCCGAAGAAGCGATGACGGTGCTTAAGTTTACTCCGCGACGTGCCGCAAGAATTGTCGGGAAGGTTTTGAATTCCGCCGTCGCCAATGCCACTCAACAAGAAATGGGGGATGTGGACAGCCTTAGGGTGTCGGCGGCCTATGTCAATGTGGGGCCAACGATGAAGCGCGTGCGGCCGCGGGCGATGGGACGGGCGAATACGATTCTTAAGCGGACGAGCCATATTACCTTGGTTCTGGCTGCCGATGAGGGGCTACCCGTAAAAAAGGCCAAGAAAAAAACCAACCAAAAACAGGGCACTGCTCAAAAAAAAGGCAAGGCCTCATCTGCTAAGAAGCGCGGGGAGGAATAGTGGGGCAAAAAGTTCATCCATACGGTTTTCGGCTGGGTTATATCAAGCACTGGAAATCCAGGTGGTATGCGGAAAAAGATTATTCCAAGCAGTTGCATGAAGATCTGAAAATTCGGGCGATTGTCAAAAAGAAGCTTTACCACGCGGGGGTGTCCTCTGTTGAGGTTGAGCGTTCGGGAAATCAGATCAAGGTTTCGATTCATAGTTCGCGTCCGGGGATTATTATTGGCCGGAAAGGTACCGAAGTGGACAAGTTGAAAGTGGAATTGGAAGCCATGACCGGGACGCAGGTTTATATTAATATTAACGAAATCAAAAAGCCCGAACTGGATGCGCAGTTGGTCTCGGAAAACATCGCGATGCAGCTTGAAAGGCGGGTCGCCTATCGAAGAGCCATGAAGAAAGCCGTAGCTTCCACGCTCCGTCTGGGTGCGCAGGGGATCAAGGTGCATTGTTCCGGGCGGCTCGGAGGGACTGAAATTGCGCGGGCGGAGTGGTATCGGGAGGGGCGTGTTCCGCTTCACACCCTGCGCGCGGATATTGACTATGGGCAGGCCGAATCCATGACGACGATGGGAAAGATTGGGGTGAAAGTCTGGATTTATCATGGCGAAGTGCTTCCGGGAGCGGATTCTGATTCTTCTCAAAATACCACGTCGGGCTGGAGGAGATAATGCTTTCTCCAAAAAAGATTAAATTTAGAAAAATGATGAAGGGCCGCATGAAGGGGAAGGCCTACAGGGGCGGTGAAGTGAGTTTTGGCGAATATGGTTTGCAGGCCTTGGAGCCGTGCTGGGTTACGTCCAGGCAGATTGAGGCTGCCAGAATCGCAATGACCCGTTACATCAAGCGGGGCGGAAAGATCTGGATCCGCATTTTCCCGGACAAGCCGATTACGAAAAAGCCCGCCGAAACCCGCATGGGAAAAGGGAAGGGCGCGCCGGAATATTGGGCGGCGGTGGTCAAGCCCGGACGAATCCTTTATGAAATGGATGGCGTGACCGCGGATGTGGCGAAGGAGGCCTTTCGCTTGGCGGCGCACAAGCTGCCGATTGCGACTAAATTTGTAATGCGGAATGAGGCTTAGATGAAGCGGGAAGCATTGGAGGAATTGACGGTCGAGGAACTTAATGAACGGGAAGGAAACATGCGTAAGGAGTTGTTTAACCTGCGTTTTCAAGCCGCGATCGGTCATATCGAAAACCCGAATCGATTTAAGGAAGTGCGACGGGAAATCGCCAGATTATTGACGGCCATCAAAGAAAAGAAGAGTGTCGCGACATGAAAAAAAGAAAAGAGTACACAGGTATCATCGTGAGTGACAAAATGATGAAAACCGTCGTGGTTGCGATTGACCGGACCGTAAAGCATCCACGCTACAAAAAATACTTGAAAAGAACCCATCGCTTGAAAGCCCATGATGAGTTGAATACATGCAGAGTGGGAGATCAGGTGAAGCTGATCGAAACCCGCCCGCTCAGCGCGCAAAAGCGCTGGGTTGTGCTGGAAATTTTAAGGCGCGCGAAAGAAGTATAGGAAGGGGATGGCTTCTTAAAAATGGTACAGATTCAAACAATGCTGGATGTGGCGGATAACTCAGGAGCCAGAAAGCTCATGTGTTTTCACGTTACGGGGGGCTCGAAGCGGCGCTATGCAAGCCTGGGGGATATCGTCATTGCAACGGTGAAGGCGGCCATTCCCCAAGGGAATGTCAAAAAAGGGGACGTCGTCAAGGCCGTGATTGTTCGTGTGGCCAAGGAAGTGCGTCGTGAAGACGGTTCTTATATTAAGTTTGATCGAAATGCGGCCGTTTTGATCAATGCCCAGGGCGAACCCATTGGTACCCGTATTTTTGGTCCTGTTGCAAGGGAGCTTCGGTGGAAGAAGTACACGAAGATCATTTCCCTGGCGCCTGAAGTGGTGTAGAGAGGGGTGTTGTGAAAGAAGGGGCGTTGAAAACGCGCATTCGCAAGGGAGATCTTGTCCGCGTGGTCGCAGGCAAGGAAAAAGGTAAAGAGGGGACTGTTCTCAGCGTGATTCCACTGAAGCAATCCGTCATTGTTGAAGGGTTGAATATACAGAAGCGCGCGACAAAGCCGAGTCAGGCGAACTCCAAGGGAGGAATCATCGAGCGTGAGGGGCGCCTTCATTTTTCAAATGTCATGCTGCTGTGCGGGGGGTGCGGCAAGGTGACGCGCATCGGGAAAAAAGTGTTGCCCGATGGCAAAAAGCTGAGGGTCTGTAATCGCTGCGGTGACGTGCTGGACAAGGAGTCCTAGGCGTGATTTGGTATGTCGCATCGGGCTTAAATTAAAGTGAAATGGTTGATTAGATGGCAAAAGTGAACCGGGTGACCACACTAAAGGATCGGTATTTGGAAAAGGCTGTTCCTGAAATGACTCAGGAGTTTGGCTACAAAAATGTGATGCAAGTGCCGTCTCTTGAAAAGGTGGTCTTGAATGTTGGTATGGGGGCGGCGTCTTCGAATATTAAAATGCTGGATGCCGCCGTGAGTGAGCTCGCGCTCATTACGGGTCAGAAGCCTGTTGTCACAAAGGCGAAAAAGTCGATTGCGGGATTTAAGCTGCGTCAAAATGTGCCGATTGGCTGTATGGTGACGCTTCGCCGTAAAAATATGTATGAGTTTTTGGACAGACTTTTTCATGCATCTCTGCCTCGTATTCGGGATTTTAGAGGATTCTCTCCCAAGTCTTTTGATGGCCGGGGAAACTATTCCCTGGGGATTAAGGAGCAGTTGATTTTTCCCGAAATCAATTACGATGATGTATTCGGGATTCATGGTTTGAATATTGTGATAGTGACGACTGCGGGGACCGACGCTGAGGGCCGGTCTCTTTTGAAAGGTCTTGGCTTTCCATTCAGGAAGCCAAAGGAGGAAAAGGTTGGCTAGAAAAGCATTGGTCTCGAAGGCGCTTCGCGAACCCAAGTTTTCCGTTCGTCGGTATAATCGGTGTTTGAATTGCGGCAGGGTGCGTGGCTTTCTCAGAAAATTTTCCATGTGCCGTATTTGTTTTAGGTTGCTCAGCTTGCGGGGGGAAATTCCCGGTGTGACCAAGTCGAGCTGGTAGTTTTTTTAGGGGCGGAGTTGACAGGATGACGGATCCCATTGCAGATCTTCTCGCGCGTATTCGTAACGCGAAGCAGCGGAAATATAAAGATGTTTATGCGCCGTTTTCGAAAATTAAGCGGGAGATTGTGCGCATCTTGAAAGAAGAAGGCTTTATCTCCGGTTTTAAAACGTCGGGCGAAACCGGGCTGGATGAAATCAAGGTTATCTTGAAATATGGCAGTCAAGAGGAAGCGGTGATTACAGACTTAAAGCGCGTGAGCAAGCCGGGAAGACGGGTCTATGTCGGGGCTGACGCCATCCCGTACGTAAAGCGGGGGCTGGGTATCGCGATTCTTTCAACCTCAAAAGGCTTGATGACGGATAAGAAATCCCGGGCCGAAAAGCTGGGCGGCGAGGTGCTTTGTTATGTCTGGTGATGGGAGGGGTAGGTAGCGTATGTCCCGCATTGGTCTTAAAAAAATAAAAGTACCCAAGGGAGTTGATGTCACGATTACACCGGGACTGGTCAGCGTAAAAGGGCCGAAGGGAAGCCTTTCCAGGCCTGTGCGTACCGAAGTGACGGTTTCTATGGATGGCGATGAAGTGTCTGTTTCCCGGTCCTCGAATACGCCGTTTGTGCGATCTTTGCATGGCTTGGTCCGAAGTGAAATCCAGAATGTCATGGTCGGTGTGACGGATGGCTATCAGAAGATACTGGATATAAAGGGAGTGGGGTATCGGGCCGCGACGGAAGGCAGAACCTTGGTTTTGAGTTTGGGCTTCTCTCATCCCGTGCGTTTTGAATTGCCCGAGGGGATTGATGTCGCGGTTGAAAAACAAACCACTGTGGTTGTGAAGGGGATGAATAAGTACCTCGTGGGTGAAACAGCGGCGAAAATCCGCTCCTTTCGGCCGCCCGAGCCCTACAAAGGCAAGGGGGTTCAGTATCGGGATGAGCGCATTATTCGCAAGGAAGGCAAAAAAGGGAAGTAGGGGTTAACGTGGTAGCATCGTCGAAAGATAAACTTTTAGCAAGACGCCGCAGGCATTACCGGGTTCGTTTGAAAATTCAGGGGACCCCGGAGCGGCCGAGACTTTCCATCTATCGGAGTTTAAATCATATCTACGCCCAGGTGATTGATGATGTTTCCGGCAATACGCTCGTTGCCGCATCCACTTTAGGAAAGACGTCACAGGGGAATGTGAAGGCCTCACAAGCGGTAGGGAAGCATATCGCGGAAAAGGCCTTGGCCGCAAATATCAGGCGGGTTGTTTTTGATCGAGGCGGGTGTATTTATCACGGCAGGATTAAAGCCCTCGCGGAATCGGCCCGGGAAGGCGGGCTGGAGTTTTGAGTCCCTGTTTATTGGGATTAGGTTCTATTTGTATGCTGAAGGAGGAAATATTTGGATAAAATTAATCCGGATGGCTTGACGCTCAAGGACAAAGTGGTTTTTATTAACCGCGTGGCGAAGGTTGTGAAGGGCGGAAAGCGATTTTCTTTTGCGGCCATTGTTGTTGTTGGAGACGGCGAGGGACATGTTGGCGTCGGCAAGGGAAAGGCCTCGGAGGTTCCGGAGGCGATTCGAAAGGCGATAGAGGATGGGAAGAAAAATCTCATGCATGTCCCCTTAAAAAAATCGACTATTCCCTTTGAGGTGATTGGTCGTTTCGGCGCGGAACGCGTTTTATTAAAACCCGCCTCCGAAGGAACAGGCATTATTGCGGGCGGCCCCGTTCGGGCCGTCATGGAAATGGTCGGAGTCTCTAATATTTTGAGTAAATGTCTCGGCGGAGGGAATCCCATCAACGTCGTGAGCGCGACACTTGAAGGCTTTTCTCAGTTGAAATACCCGCAGGATGTCATGAAGGCAAGGTTTGGGCATTCGGCCCGGCCGGAGTAAGTGATATGTCGAAAAAATTATCTATCAAATTACGAAGAAGCTGTATCGGGAAACCCGAAAAGCAACGACGGGTTGTTGCGGGGCTCGGGTTGAAAAAAATGAACCAGGTCATCGTTCGCATGGATAGTCCTGAAGTGAGAGGGATGATACAAAAAATATCGCACATGCTCGAGGTTGAGGAAATCTCATGAAAATGTCAGATCTTGCCCCCGCAAAGGGTGCGAAAAAGAAAGCGAAGCGTATCGGGCGCGGCCCCGCATCGGGACACGGAAAAACGGCGACCAAGGGACACAAGGGCCAAGCGGCCCGTTCCGGGGGGACAAAGCCCTCCTGGTTTGAAGGGGGACAGCAGCCCTTGACCCGGCGTGTGCCGAAACGGGGTTTTAAGAATTTGTTCCGCAAGGAAGTGAAGATTTTAAGTTTGGACCGCTTTAACCGTTTTGATGCGGACGCAGTGGTGACACCTCAGATTCTTCAAGAAAACGGGATGATCAAAAAATCCAGTCAAATTGTGAAAGTTTTAAGTGATGGCGAGCTCAAAAAGCCGATGGTGATTTCCGCACACCGCTTCAGCCGAAAGGCCGTTGAAAAAATCGAAGCCGCCGGGGGAAAAGCCGAAGTGCTTTCCTAAAGGAGATTCGTTTTTGTTTGATCGATTTTTTAAAAGTGTTCAAAACATCGTCAAGATTGAGGAGCTCAGACAGCGTGTCGCCTTCACCGCGATGATGTTATTTGTGTACCGAATGGGGGCGCACATCCCCACGCCCGGGATCAACAATGCGCAATTGAGTGAGTTTTTGAGGGATCGCGGTGGCGCGCTCATGGGTTTTCTGGATATGTTTTCCGGCGGCGGACTCTCCCGTCTCACGATTTTCGCGCTGGGCATTATGCCCTATATTTCAGCGTCTATTATTCTCCAGCTTTTAACGGTTGTGATCCCAACTCTGACCAAGCTTTCCAAGGAAGGAGAGATGGGGCGCAAGAAAATTACGCAATACACGCGCTTTGCGACCATCGGAATTGGACTGGTCCAGGCCTTTGGTATCGCGATTGGCCTGGAAGGCATGGAAGGCGGCGCCTTTGTGCAGCAGCCGGGGTGGGGGTTTCGCTTCATGGCCATTATCACCATTACGGCCGGAACGGCGTTTTTAATGTGGCTGGGCGAGCAGATTACGGAGCGGGGAATTGGGAACGGGATTTCCCTGATTATCTTCGCGGGTATTGTGGTGCGGATGCCGGCGGCGGTGATTAACACCTTTCAGTTGTTTCAAACAGGGCAAGTCAGCTTTATTTTTATTGCGATCCTGGCTGTGATCATGGTTGGGGTAGTGATTGCCATCGTGTTTCTTGAAAGCGGGCGAAGAAAGATCCCCGTGCAATACGCCAAACGTGTCGTCGGGCGTAAGGTTTATGGCGGGCAAAGCACGCATATCCCTTTAAAGATCAACACGGCGGGTGTCATCCCGCCCATTTTTGCCTCCTCGATTATCGCCTTTCCCGCGACCATCGCGGGCTTTATCACGGTCCCCTGGGTGCAGGCCTTGGGCAGAAACCTGGCGCCGGGCACTGCTTTTTATACGATTTTGTATGCGCTTTTGATTATCTTTTTTGCATTTTTTTATACCGCTGTCGTGTTGAACCCGGTGGATATGGCGGATAATATGAAAAAGTATGGCGGTTTCATTCCAGGCATACGGCCGGGTCAGAAGACATCCGATTATATTTACAAGGTTTTAACGCGTGTGACATTTGCCGGTGCGATTTATCTTGCGATGGTCGCGATTATCCCGGAGATTTTGATCTATCGTTTTAATGTGCCCTTCGCCTTTGGCGGCACCTCGCTCCTGATTGTGATTGGGGTGGGCATGGATACGGCGCAGCAGATCGAGACGCACATGCTGACGCGGAATTATGAAGGCTTTATGAAAAAAAGCAAGATGAAGGATCGGGGGTTCTAAATCGTGAAAGTTGTCTTTTTAGGTCCTCCGGGTGTCGGGAAAGGAACACAGGCCGCGCGTTTTTCGGAACGCCATCATCTCCCTCATATTGCCACCGGTGATTTGCTGAGAAAGGCCCTAGCTGAAAAAACGGAAGTCGGGTTGAAGGCCCGGTCTTTTATTGAAGCGGGACATCTCGTGCCGGATGATGTCATTATTCAACTCATGATTGACCGGCTTGAAGCCCCGGATGCGGCGTCGGGGTATATTCTGGATGGCTTCCCACGAACCATTGCCCAAGCAAAGGCCTTGACCAAGGTTCTTGAGGAAAAAGGCGTCCAGCTTGACCGCGTGGTCTATTTCTCGTTGGACGACGCGATCTTAAAGGAAAGGATCGTTGGGAGAAGAAGCTGCCCGTCGTGTCATACGATTTACCACGTGATCTATCGCCGGCCTCCTCATGAGGGACTTTGCGCCTGCGGAAATGAGTTGATTCAAAGAAAGGATGATACGGAGGAAACCGTCGCTAAGCGTTTGATCGTCTATCGTGAGGAGACCGAGCCGCTTATCGCCTATTACAAAACACAGGGCCTCTTGACACAGATCGACGCGGGCGGCACTTTGGATGAAGTGGCCGAATCCCTGGAGCGCACTTTTCAAAACTGAGGATAGTAGACGGTTGCGCGTGATCACTGGATTGATTTTGAATTTTCTGGTGCGCGGCCTTTTAAGAGCAAATTGATCATATTAAAGTCGAAAGAAGAAATTGAAAAAATTGCGGTGGCCTCACGTATCGTGGCGACTTCCTTGTTGGCCTTAAAATCCTACATCAAGCCGGGCATGACCACGCGAATGTTGGATGTGTTTGTGGAAAAAGAAATTATTGCGAAGGGAGGCGTCCCGGCCTTCAAGGGTTATCGGAATTATCCCGCGACACTGTGTGTTTCGGTGAACGAGGTGATTGTGCATGGCATTCCTTCCGATCGTGTGATTGAAGAAGGGGATATTGTCGGGATTGATCTGGGTGTGATTTATGATGGTTTTTACGGCGATGCCGCGATTACGGTGCCCGTCGGCGAAGTGGATGGCGCGGTGAAGCGTTTGTTGGACGTGACTGAAAAATCACTTTACGCGGGGATCGATCAAGGGAAAGTCGGCGGACGGTTGTCGGATATCTCACATGCGGTGCAGTCCTGTGTCGAGCCCGAGGGATATTCCGTCGTCACGGAGTTCGTGGGCCACGGCATTGGCCGGTCACTACACGAGGAACCTCAGATTCCAAACTTTGGACCCAAGGGAAAGGGGCCGAGGTTGAAGGAAGGCATGGTGCTGGCCATCGAACCCATGATCAACATGGGGCGTCCCGATGTGACGATTCTGGAGGATGGCTGGACTGCGGTGACATCGGATAGTAGCCTTTCGGCGCACTTTGAACATACCATTGCGATTACCGAGAATGGCCCTGTGATTTTGAGTCGAGTGTAATTGATGAGAGACGTGACTCTTTCGGAAAGTATTTTTTGTGGCTAAGGATGATGCGATTGAGGTCCAGGGGACGATTATCGAGACCCTGCCGAATGCGATGTTTCGCGTAGAGCTTGAAAACGGTTATCGTGTCCTTGCGCATATTTCCGGGAAGATGAGAATGCACTATATTAAAATTTTGCCGGGTGATAAGGTAACCGTAAAGCTTTCCCCTTATGATTTGACGCGGGGACGCATTACCTACCGTTTTACGCGATAACAGAAAAGGTGTGAACCGTTATGAAAGTACGTGCATCAGTTAAAAATATATGTGATAAATGCCGAGTGATTCGAAGGAAGGGTGTGATTCGTGTCATCTGCCAAAACCCTCGGCATAAACAGCGTCAAGGTTAGCTTAAACAAGGAGTTTTCATGGCGAGGATTGCAGGGGTTGACTTGCCCCGGAAAAAACGGGTTGTGGTTGGGCTGACCTATATTTTGGGAGTGGGTCGTCCGACTTCCGAGAAAATTTTAAAAGGGACTTCCATTGATCCCAGTACCCGTGTTGAAAATTTGGGTGAGGATGAAATTATTCGTCTTCGGGAAATTATCGAAAGAGATTACAAGGTCGAAGGGGATCTTCGACGGGAAGTCTCAATGAATATCAAGCGCTTGATGGACATCGGATGTTATCGGGGATTACGGCATCGACGAGGGATGCCTGTGCGCGGGCAGCAAACCCGGACGAATGCCAGAACCCGAAAAGGCCCGAAGAAACACGCGGTCGGCGGCAAGAAAAAATAGTCTTTTAAAATTTGAAAGGTTTTGAACGTGGTTAAAAAGGGAACCAAGAAGAGGGAAAAACGGCATGTCCAGACGGGGATCGCCCACATCCAAGCATCGTTTAATAACACGATTGTGACAATTACAGATATGAATGGCAATGCCATTGTCTGGGGGACTGCGGGCAGCCTGGGTTTTAAGGGATCGCGTAAAAGCACGCCTTTCGCGGCGCAGCGGGCGGCCGAGGTCGTGGCCAGAAAGGCGATGGATCAAGGCATGAAGCAGGTCGATGTGTATGTGAAAGGACCCGGTTCGGGCCGTGAATCCGCCATTCGCGCCATTCAGGCAGCGGGGTTAAAAGTCAATCTCATTAAGGATGTGACACCGGTTCCCCACAATGGATGCCGCCCTCCTAAAAAGAGGCGGGTGTAGCGGGTATTCATGGGACGACTGAATAAGTAAACGGAGGATTTGTGGCAAGATATATTGGGCCTGCTTGTCGGCTTTGCAGGCGGGAAGGAACGAAGCTTTTTCTGAAAGGGACGCGGTGTATTTCCGAAAAGTGCGCTGTGGACCGCCGGGCATACCCGCCGGGACAGCATGGGCAGGTTCGTGCCCGGGTGTCGGAATACCGAACGCAGTTAAGAGAAAAACAGAAGTTAAAGAGAATTTATGGTTTATTAGAGCGTCAGTTCAGGCTGTATTTTTATAAGGCGGATCGAAAAAAGGGCGTGACGGGTGACAACCTTTTGTCGTTGCTGGAATCACGCTTGGATAATGTGGTGTATCGGCTGGGGCTGGCGTCCTCCCGGAAACAGGGCCGGATGCTCATTCGGCACAATCATTTTTCCATCAATGGGAAAACCGTGAATATTCCCTCTTACCTGGTTAACATTGGCGAAGTGATAGAGGTCAGGGAAAAAAGCAGAGGCTTGCTCCCCGTTCAAAGTGCGCTGGAGGTTTCCGGCGGACGAGAGGTGCCGTCCTGGCTTTCTCTCGACATGGCCAAGTTGAGAGGCGAAGTGAAGGCCGCTCCGAATAGAGAGGAAATTGTGCTGCCGGTGAATGAGCAGCTCGTGGTTGAGCTTTATTCGAGATAGATAAACGAAGGGCGCTGATCGAAATACAAGGCATTATCTTTTATAGTGATATGGGCTCATTGATGAGGGTTTTATGATTATTCGGACAATAGATCTGCAAATACCGAAAAAGTTGGAAATAGAGAAGGAAACACTCTCGGAAAGCTATGGGAAGTTTGTTGCGGAGCCCTTTGAGCGGGGATTCGGCAGTACGATCGGCAATTCCTTGCGACGCATCCTCCTTTCATCCATTGCAGGCGCAGCTGTCACATCCATCAAAATTGAAGGGGTGCTGCATGAGTTTTCCACCGTCCCCGGTGTCAAAGAGGATGTTACAGGTATTATTTTAAATCTCAAAAACCTTCGGCTCAAGTTACATGATGATAAACCCAAGGTTATCCGGCTGAAGAAAAAAGGCGCGGGAAAGGTGCTGGCAAAACATATTACCCATGATGCCGATGTTGAAATCCTGATGCCCGACTTGCAGATTGCCACCTTGGATAAAGATGGTTCCATTGATATGGAGATGGTGGTGGAGTTGGGGCGGGGATATGTCCCCGCAAATCGCAACAAGAAGGACGACATGCCCATCGGTGTGATCCCCATTGACGCGATTTTTTCTCCCATTCGAAAGGTGAATTTCGCCGTTGAAAACGCGCGCGTCGGGCGTGTGACGGACTACGACAAGCTGGTCATGGAAATTTGGACCGATGGCTCGGTTTCCCCGGAGGATGTCCTCGGTTTTTCCGCGAAAATTCTTAAAGATCATCTGAATTTGTTTATCAATTTTGAAGAAAATGACCAACCTGTTGAGAAACAAGCAGACACAGATGAGGAAATTAATGTCAATCTCTTGAAAAATGTCCATGAGCTTGAGCTTTCCGTGCGCGCGGCGAATTGCCTGAAAAATGCCAGTATTCGCACCATCGGGGATCTTGTGCAGAGAAGCGAATCGGAGATGTTGAGAACGAAGAATTTTGGAAGAAAATCACTAAATGAAATTAAAGAAATTCTTCATGAAATGGGCTTGTCCCTTGGCATGGATGTCGGAGACCATCTTTCTCAAGAGAACGTAGAACAAGAGGTTTAGAATTAGAAGGGGATTTTTAAATGCGTCATCGTAAATCGGGCCGTCAGTTAGGCCGTAACAGCTCCCATCGCCGCTCGCTCTTTAGAAACCTGGTGACCTCATTTTTAAGACACGAGCGAATCGAAACGACGGAAGCCAAAGCAAAAGAGATGTCCGCCATCGTCGAACGCATGATCTCTCTGGGGAAAAAAGGCGATCTGCATGCCAGGCGGAAGGCCTTGTCCTATGTGTATGACCCGAGTGTCGTTGCGTATTTATTCTCCAATATCGCGCCCCGTTTTGCAGACACGAATGGCGGATATGTTCGCTTGCTTAAAACACGTATTCGTCAGGGGGATGCCGCTCAGATGGCCATTCTTGAGCTCACCAAAACCGAGGATGTCCCCGCAGCCAGCGACGAGAAGGACCCCAAAAAAGGCTAGCCTTTTTTCATTTTTAAGAAACACGTAACCAAAAAGACCGGTGAATCCCTGTGATTTCATCGGTCTTTTATTTTCAGATCTCTAATATTCAGCCTGATTGTGGCGTGAGGCTAAGTCTGAAATAATATCCATTGATAGCAGGCCCAGCCGAAGACGTTGATCAGGATCACACGGGCCATACTGTGATTACGGCAAATCTGCCGAGTGGCGAGGACCGTGCCGCCGAGCACCCAGAAAGTCGCTCCAAATAATACGATAAACGAAAAGGCCGGTAAAAAGCCCAGCAGCTTAAAGAGGCCCGGGGTGAAGGCAAAACCCATCACACGCAGGATCGCCTCCATGTTCGCTTTTCGCTCAGGGGCGGGGAAGAATTTTACGCCAATGAGGTAGACGAGAAGCGCCCAGGCGCCCCACGCAAACAAGGCGGTGAAGGACAGGATTGGAATTTTTTCACTGTATCCTCCGGAGTTTCCGATGCCTGTGGAAAGGCTTGAAAGACCGACCAGAATCATGGATTGGCGCAGTGCGGCCGGATCGTTTCCAATTTCTGAATACACGGTGGGGTCCAACTGAAGGACCCGGATGACGCGGTTGAAGAATCGTTGCATAAGGGGTTCGTATCCTCGTTTGAGTGATTGTTTCGGACTCGTCGCCTTAAGACCGCTGACACGCGTGTTGCGGCGGCACATCGAAAAGTTTTTTTCAAACTTGGACAGTCGAAGGGCCTTGTGGCCCGAATTTAGCAGTGATGCGTGAAAATGACAACAAAAAAAGCATTATTCTAGGATCATCAATGTGGACGGTGATGACGGGAAAAGTCAGCCTGAGCTTTTTTGCGTGAAACAGAAATCGACTTCGCTGTCAAAATCGCTCATCCACCGCACTGATTAAGTTGAAACGAAGGATACGATCGACAAACAGGGTCGATGTTGCGTGACCAGATTTGATATACTGACGCGCTTTTAACGTATTTGGCGTGCCGGGGATGATCAAGGGCTGAAATGGCGCTTGATTCCGGTGTTGCAGGGGCAGGATAATTTAAAGTCGTTTTTGCGTTTGCATTTGGAGGATGAATGAAGAAGTACTCTTTTTTTGTGTCAGTATTATTTGTCATGGTTTTTTCAGCCCTTCCGCGGGTGGAAGCTCGGTCCGAGGCGGTTGTGGGGGTGCCGATGATTCAGGCGCGTTTGTCGATGGATTTTTCCCACAATGTCAATCTTGATAATAACCAAAAAATGACAAACCGTTTGGTGATTATGAAGGATGAGGGAAAATATTATTGGGAGACGCGTGACCGCAGGGAATTGATTTATCAAAAAATGAAGCGGTTTGATTTGTTTATCGACCTTAAAACAGGCGGGTATATTAAGGTTGTTCAGCAGGCGGATGGCCGCTATGTTTACACCGAACATCTGACGATTCAGGGGCTGAAAGGGTTTTCTTATTGGGGGATTGTCAACCTCTATCAACCCTGAATCCGTTGTGCGGCGGAGTCTGAAACGCCGAAAAACTCAAAAACACTTGATTGATCGCGATTTCGGCTCCCCTGTGCACGGCCTTGCTGTCTCGACTTGATTTTTCTCTTTCCTCGTGACCCGCGCATCACTTTTCCCCGTACCTTCTTTACCTGGATACCAACCTCGGTTATTATGAATATAATACCGCTAGCGATTTGCAATGGAGAGGAGGTAGGGCGATGACTGCATTTTCACCGGGGCTTGCCGGAGTTCCCGCAGCGCAATCAAAAGTCAGTTATCTGGATGGGGAAAAAGGTCTTCTGGAGTATCGGGGCATTCCGCTCGAAACGCTGGCGAAGAGAAGTCATTTCGTTGAGACGGCCTATCTTTTGCTCTTTGGGAATCTTCCGACCGCCTCCGAGTTGAAACAATTTGACCACGATCTCCGCATGCACCGGCGCATCAAATACCGAATCGTGGATCTTATTAAATGTCTGCCGGAGTCGGGGCATCCGATGGACGCGCTTCAAGCCGCCGTTGCCGCGCTGGGTATGTTTTATCCCGATAAAAATGTACAAGACCCGGAGGTGCAGTATATCTCCGCAGTCCGCCTCATTGCGAAGTTGCCGACCATCATTGCCGCCTATGCGCGTTTGAGGCGCGGGGACGAGCATATCAAGCCTCGTGAGGATCTTGCTTTCGCGGAAAATTTTCTCTACATGTTGAGCGGGAAAGTGCCTGATAAAGTGATGTCGGAAGTCCTCGACACCTGTCTCATCCTTCACGCCGAACACACGATGAATGCCTCCACCTTCAGCGGTTTGGTGACGGCATCGACCCTTTCCGATCATTACACCGTGGTGTCATCGGCGGTGGGTACGCTTGAAGGTCCGCTTCACGGGGGCGCGAATGAAAAGGTGCTCCGAATGCTCTCGAAAATCGGCTCGGTTGAAAAAGTGCGGCCCTACATCGAAGCCAGGGTTCGGGCGAATGAGAAAATCATGGGCCTCGGTCATCGTGTTTACAAAGTGAAGGATCCGCGCGCCATTATCCTGCAACAACTGGCGAAACGACTGTTTGAGCATCTCGGCGTTTCGCCCTTGTATAAAGTGGCGGTGGAAGTGGAACGCGTCGGGGAAGAGTTTCTCGCGAGCAAAAAAGTGTACGCCAATGTTGATTTTTATTCCGGGATTCTCTACCAGAAAATGGGGATCGAGACCGACTTTTTTACGCCGATTTTCGCCATGGCGCGTGTCGCGGGGTGGCTTGCCCACGCCATTGAACAGGTGAAGGACAACCATATTTTCCGGCCCAGGGAAGTCTACGAAGGCGAGCATGGCCGGCCCTACGTTCCAATTTCAGACCGATAAGCATATCTTGAAAATCGAGGTGCGGGGGCGGGAGTGCCCTTAGTGCGGGGCAGGAATGGTCAGGGCCGGGTGGACGAACATCTCCGTCTGCGCGACGGGGAGCTGCATTGTGAAGGTCGTGCCTTCCCCGACAACGCTTTCCACGGCAAGTGTTCCGCCGTGTTTTTCAACAATGCCATAACTGATAAATAGTCCCAGTCCCCGGCCAGTTTCCGGGCCTTTCGTGGTGAAAAAAGGATTGAATATTTTTTCGAGGTGTTCCGGTGCGATCCCCGTGCCCGTGTCTTGAATGATGATGTGGATAAGCGCGTCTTTGTAGAACGTGCGTATTTTAATAAAGTCCCCGGCTTTTGTCGCGTGGGCGGCGTTGATGAAAAGGTGTGTGAAAACCTGCTTCAGTTGTTGCGGATAGCAGGTGAGCGGCGGAAGAAACTCAAAGCGGGTGACGACTTCGGCTTTATCTTTCAAGTCCTCTTCGAGCACATTGAGGGTATTTTGAATTTCCTTGTTCAGGTCGATGCCTGTGCTTTTGTTTTCATGGTGACCGCAGTAAATTTCAATGTCGGTCGAAATCTGTTTGACGGAATCTAAGTTGTCCTGTGATACCTGAATGATCTGCTCCGCATTCGAAATAAGCACGTTCAGTTTCATGTCAGAATGAACCTGTTTGATTTCATCCCATTTCTCATTCCGTCGTTCGGGATCATTTTCTTTGATTAAGTTGGACAAGCCATACTCCAAAAGCCGGGTGTACGAGGTGATGTCGTGAACATATTTTTGAAGCAGAGACAGGTTGTGCCCGACGGATTCAAGCGGGCCATTGACTTCACGGGCGATCCCCGTCGTGAGAATGCCGATGGACGCCATTTTTTCACGCGGGGTGGTCTGAATGTCTTTCGTTTTGAGTTCTTTGCATTGGGCCTCAAGTGCTTGCGTGCGTTCCTTGGCCGTCGCTTCCAGCGAGGTATTGGCTTCCTTGAGACGGGAAATGAGCGCCAAGGGGACGCGCATGTCACGAATGACCAGCACATGGCCAATGCGGTCGCCGATCAGGTCAATGATGGGCTGAATATTGACATCGACCGGAATTTTTTCACTCTCCATCGTGATACAGACCATACGTTTTCCTGAAACCCCCTCTTCCTTAAAAAAGGCATTTTCGTCCAGAGACTCAAAAATAACGTCAACACTTCGCCCGATGAGGCTGTTTTCCTCGAACTTGAGCAGGTTTTTTGCGGCGGGATTTGTCCGTTTGATTTTGTATTCGGAATCGATGGCGATTAAGGCATCCCCCATGGAATTCATAATGCTTTCCATGTAAATCACGGTGTCTCTCAAATCCTTTTTTGTTTTTTCAATCAGGGCCGTGGAGCGTTGCAGCTCCTCCATATTTTCAACAATTTTTTCTGAAATTTTTTCGATGGAGTTTCCCATGAGCTCAAGTTCGTCCGAAGACGGCGGAACCGTGGTGTTGAGATCGTTTTTGGCGATTTCATCGATATTTCTGAAAATAGACCGGATGGATTGAACGATGTCCCAAATGAGATAGGTGCCGATACCGATCAGCATCAGCGTGGACCCGAAAAGAAGAAAGGTACTCCGATGGGAAAGGTCTTCCCACATATACAAAAAGACAAGCTGGGGAATCATGAAGGTCAGCGCCAGCGCGACCAGTATCTTTGTGATGATTTTTTTTGTTTTCATTGGATGAAATGTGGGCCGCTCAAGGCACGTTCCCCTTCTCCTCACGTTGCAAATTCAGCAATAAATATGCCGTCTTCGAATAGGCCGGCATCGCGCTTTATTTTGATAAATACGTTATTTTTTGAGGAGATATTATATGTGGAAGAGGCAAGGCCGACGGGTGAGAGTGACAAAGAATGTCATCATTGTGTAACGGCCGGGTGTCCTCATGCGGGGAGATGAAATAAGCGTTTCGCGTTTTGCGTCGTGTGTTTGGCCAGGGTTTCAACCGGCAGGTCTCTCAGAGTTGCCAGTTTCTCCGCGATGGTGGTGAGATAGGCGGGTTCGTTTCTTTTGCCGCGGAAGCCTTGCGGGGCGAGGTAGGGCGCGTCGGTTTCGATAACGACTTTATTGAGGTCAATTGTGGTGGCGGCGTCCTGGATGGCCTTTGCATTTTTAAAGGTCATGATGCCCGAAAATGAAATATCGCAGCCCAGCCGGATGCCCTTTTCGGCAATCTCCCGATCTCCGGTAAAGCAGTGCAGAACGGCCCCGGCCGTTTCGGCGTGTGCCTGAACCTGTTCCTCCTCGAAAAGATCAAAAGTTTCTTTCCAGGCGTCCCGGGTGTGAATGACGAGGGGAAGTTGTTTTTTCTTTGCGAGGCGGATTTGTTCGATAAAGGCGTGACGCTGCTCTTCGAGCGTGGAGTGGTTATAGTACAGATCAAAGCCCGTTTCGCCGATGCCCACGACCTTCGGATGATCGGCCATTTCGTCGAAAGTGTAAAGCAGCTCGTCATTGAAGGTTTTCGCGTCGTGCGGGTGAAGGCCGACAGTGGCAAAAAGGAAGGGGTGTTTTTCCGCCAATTCAATCGCACGCCGGCTTGAGTCGAGCCCTGTTCCGATGACGATCATGGTTTGAACGCCTGCATTCAAGGCCCGTTCGATGACGGCCTCGCGGTCTTCGTTGAATTCCAGGTCGGCGATATGAGAATGGGTGTCAATCAACATGGGATCGGTTTGCTCCTTTTTTTAACGTGATGCCGTTGTTATTTCGAAAGTTTGGGGTGGGCGCCTTGTTTTATTCCACAAGTTTGAGAATGGTTTCCCATTCCGTTTTGGAGACCGGGGTGATGGAAAGCCGGTTCCCCTTGCGCAAAATCAGCATCGACTCAAGATCCGCCGTTTCACGGAGCTGCGTCAGTGAAATAATTTCCGGGAATGTCCGCACGTAGGCCACATCAACCATGTCCCATCGGGGGTTGCCCGCATGGCTTTTGGGGTCGTAGTGGTGATCACTCGGGTCAAAGGCCGTGTGGTCCGGATAGGCTGTTTTTACGATTTTCATGATGCCGACGATCCCCGGAATTTTACAATTGGAATGATAAAAAAAGGCTTCGTCGCCTATCTGCATCGTTCTCATGTGGTTTCGCGCCTGATAGTTGCGAACCCCGTCCCAGTAAATCGTCCCGTCCCGTTTTAGGTCCGAAATACTGTAGGCGCCGGGTTCTGATTTCATGAGCCAATAGGCCATTTTTATGCTCCTTGAAATTTAAAAGCGTGTCGGTGGCGAGTGTGGGATGCGGCCTCTTAATCATCGTCCTCAAACTTGTCGAAAAAGGATGCGCGGGTTGTTTCAAAGGCCTCCTTCTCCTGAGTGGACCATTGATCCCACTCATACGTTTTTTTGAGGATGTCGATGACGGACGCAAGCTGTGCGCGTGTCGGGTATTCAAAAGGGGCTTCAATGGACGCGAAGGCGTCACTGGCGGCGCGTCTGAGTGCGTTGGCCTTATTTTTCCGCCACGCCTCCCACGGGCTGGCCTGTCCCTTTTGCTCTACTTGTTTTTGAAGCCCAATCAAGAATGCCGCGAGCACGCCGTCTCGAATCGTATTGATGGATAGAAATTTTTTCTCCAGCTTCTCTTGAATAAACTGCTCGGGGTTTTGAAACATGGGGATCTCTTTATTCCGATCACAATATCAGGGCAATAA
>JBHHXB010000015.1:0-20840 GCA_046756825.1 Nitrospiria bacterium
CTGATGCAATCCGTTTCCGCTCGGCGGTGTCCCGGCCAACCGTTTCTTCTCGGCCAATAATCTCAAGCTCTGTGTCCAGGGCCTCGATCCGCCGCCTGCAGTCATCGACTTCGGCGGGCACGGCGTGTTGGCTGATGGCGACGCGTGCCGCTGCGGTATCCAAGAGGCTCACGGACTTGTCTGGTAACTGCCGCGCCGGAATATAACGATGGGAAAGCTTCACCGCTGCTTCAAGTGCTTCATCGAGTACCTGTACCCGGTGGTGTTTCTCCAAAGTAGAGGCCATACTGCGCATCATGACGATGGCCTTTTCTTCCGAAGGTTCGTCGATTTGCACCACTTGAAAGCGCCGGGTCAGGGCCGGGTCTTTTTCGATATGTTTTTTGTATTCGGCCCATGTGGTGGCCGCCACGGTCCGCAAGGTGCCGCGGGCCAAAGCGGGCTTCATCAAGTTGGCAGCATCACCAGTGCCTGCCGTCCCCCCCGCGCCCACAAGGGTGTGAGCTTCGTCAATAAATAAAATAATCGGCTTGGGCGACGACTGGACTTCTTCGATCACCTGCCGTAGCCGGTTTTCAAACTCGCCCTTCATACTCGCGCCCGCCTGCAGTAAGCCAACATCGAGCGCACGCAGTGTGACATCCTGCAGCGGGGGGGGGGCTTCCCCAGCGGCGATGCGAAGCGCGAACCCTTCGACGACAGCGGTTTTTCCAACACCCGCCTCACCCGTCAGGATCGGATTGTTCTGCCTCCGGCGCATCAGGATGTCCACAATCTGCCGGACTTCTTCGTCCCGTCCGACAATGGGATCAATCTCGCCTTTACGGGCTTTTTCCGTGAGATCAACCGAAAACTGTTTTAGCGCCTCCTGCTTTCCCATTTGGGCGGGCGGCATCGCCCCACTCGCTTCACCCGGTGCAGCACCGCTTTGAAAGCCATCGGTCGCCTGCATCGCCTCTTCGGGCGATGGGCCGACGATCTCACTAAATCGCTCTGAAAGCGCCTCGTATTTCACTTTCTCGAATTCCTTTGAAATACCCAGCAAGGCATGGCGAAGAGAAGGGGTTTTGAGAATGCCGATCACCAGGTGGCCTGTCCGAACTTGAGACTCGCCAAACATCAGAGAACCGTAGACCCAGCCGCGCTCAACCGCCTCCTCCACATGAGAGGAAAGGTCCGAGATTGAGGTCGAGCCGCGCGGCAAACGGTCCAGCGCCTCGGTCACATCTTTTGCCAGACGGGAGGGATTCAGCTCAAATACTTGAATGATGCGGTGCAGATCCGAATCCTGTAGTTGTAAAATTTGGTTGAGCCAGTGTACCAGCTCGACATAGGGATTGCCCCGCATCTTGCAAAAAACTGTGGCACTTTCAATGGACCTATAAGCCAAGTGATTGAGTTTTCCAAATAAAGCCTCACGGCTGATTCCGGTCATGACCTTATTCCCTTATACATTGACGCAAGTGTTTAGAGGATTTAAAATCAAGTGCTCGGCATCGGCTTCCAGGTTTTTCGGGTTAAGCCAACTGGTCCACCCCACCTGCCCTCTTTCCCCGAGTTTAATCCCTGGGACTTCTTCCTTCTTTAAAATAAGCCGGACGTCCCATTCCAGTTCATCCCCAACATAGTGTCGCACCAGAGCAGTCAACCGCTTAAGACTTTCCCCACCGGGAAGCAGCCGCCGAAACGGGGAGTAATCCATCGGCCCCATGACGATTCTAAATTTTTGCTGGCAAACCCAGACCTGTGAGCCGATGGTCGCTGTCCCACCCAAGCAATTTGAATCGTACCTTCCCCCCAACTGGCAGCGATATTGTTTCGGCAAAGTGATCCACTGGCCGATAAATTCTTCGATTGCAACGGGAATCTGAAAAAAATCAGACAGAATCGCTTTTAGTCCTTCGGCGTTACGTGTCTGACAGACAAAGCGACCAGCATAATGCATAAAAGGCAGGTCAGACATACCACTTCGCTTACGAAGAGAAGGCATGCCCAAACCAAATAGGGACGATAAAAAAATTGAGAATCGGTCTGCTTCGGGCCGGTCAAAATTGACAGCAGGTTGGGCAGCAGCCCAGGCCCTGTAGAAAAGTGACAGCATGCGGTGGTGGAAGATGTCGGCAAAACGCGTGAAGGTAGGGTCGTGCGCGTTTCTCATACGCTCCCGGGCGTATTCGCTAAGATGAAGCGGGAGTGGCCCGTTCGGTCCGAAAAGACCGAAAAATAAGACAGACAAGCGAGGAGGCCGTCTGTCTTTTCCCGGGACAAAAGAGGAAAGGGTTCCCGGCGCAAAAGCGAGTGACGGTTCTTGTGCCAAGCGGAGAAGGTCTTCGGCAGCATGAGAGGCATGACCCACTTTGGATTTTTCCGGATAAATCCCTTCCAAACGGCGTATCGCCTGAAAAAAATCAAAACTGCCCGGCGATCTTTCCAACGCTTCAAGCAAAGTTAGACAATGTGGCGCTGTCCGGCCCGTATCGGCCATCGTACGACCTCCCCTCGATCGACTGTTTTCACGACGGTTTCCGTAAATGAATTGATCGAAACATATTTTGCAAAGAATTGCTCCAATACTGCGCCAAGCAGGAAAAACCCGGCTCCTTCAAAGGCCGTGTCGCTAAAGGTTATTGCAACCTCCAGTCCCCGGCCATAGGAGACCGGCCCCGGCGTAGGCATACGTCTCGTGATCGGCTTTGAGACCACGGATTTGACCCCGTCGATTTGTTTCATCGTGGCGGCTTCACCCATCTCTCCATAAAGCATCAGGAGTTCCCTGAGGGCGGAAGCGCCTTTGTTTTGGCCGCTGTCCGCAAGAGAAAGGTAGTTAAGTGATAAATGGCTGATCAAACGCCATGCGGTCTCACCTCGGGCCTGCGACGGTCTTGGTTTCGTCGGCCCGGCCAAACAAGTCACCGATGCGACCGGCGCTCCCGACTCGAGCGTAAAATCGCTTCCTCCTTTGCCAAGGGGTATCTGCACAGGCAAGTCCCGGTTCGTACAGAGCACATTAAGTGCAAGCTGCCGCAGATCGTGATGAAAAGGCGATTCCCGGGAATCCACCAGAGAAATGAAAACCTCGTTCGAGACATAACTGGAGCGTCGCCCCTCTCTTCTTTGCTTCGAGGACAGCACAGTGGGTTCCCGATGGACGGCATAGTATGCATTATCCTGCCGGTAATGAGATAAATCGTTCAATGCGTAAAAGGGTAAAAATTCCTGTTTGTACTCCCTGCTTGTACCATACCCAATAACTTGGGTTATGCCATAAACCTCAAAATCCGAAGGTCTGGTACGATCCGGCACCACATGGTAGCGGTTTTCCCGGTCAGATAAGAGAATGCGGTCCGCGCGTTTTGGAAACAAATTAATAGCCGGTGTGCAAAAGAGCGCAAACCGAGAAGGGGTGACCTCTTTTTCCAAATTGTTCCGGCTACGGTCGAGTAGAACAATCACTTCCAATTCTTTACTGGAACAACGCCGAACAGCTTCTCCTATATCGGCGAATTCGACAAACATATAGCGCTCCGGGAAGGCGAAATACTCCTGCAACAAGCGGTAGCCCTGAAATGAACGCGTGCCGTAGGGGAGCAGCGCCTCCTCACCCTCAAAACCGGCACGCCGAATGTGGCCGGCGCTGTAAACATGCGGTGTGGACGCTGATTTTGGAAAAGGGCAAATGGCCAGGCCAAGCGCGTTTCCCAGCAATTGCTCATAGAGCAACATGCCCGTTTCATCTCTTCCCCTGAGGAAAAGCATTAATGCATCGAGCGGCAACTGGTTAAATAAAACACCCGTCGTCGTTTTAAATCTTAAAACGATACCTGCTTTGACAGTTTTCAAGCGACCGTCCCCTTGAATAGAGAGAGTACCGACATCTGTCGTGTAAAAGGCTTTGGTCAGTTGAATCGGCCATAACGTCACGTCATGCGCCGTTCTGTACTCACAGGCCGTTTGCTGACTTTTTCCAAATTCGCTTCGCAATACGGTTTTTCTGGGCACGACATAGCCTTCCGCCAACGCGCCTTCACTCAAATCCGGGTTGAGCTGTACTACGCTCATGGAGGGAGTGGGCGCAAGGTAATGCGGACAAACCATTTCAAGAAGGTGCTGAGTAAATTTGGGAAACTCCGCATCCAGCTTCAACTGGACACGGGCCGCTAGAAAACTAAAACCTTCGAGCAGTCGTTCCACATAGGGGTCGGCGCATTCGAAACTGTCCAGTCCCAACCGGCTGGCGATTTTAGGGTATTCAGCGGCAAACTCGCTTCCCATTTCCCGCATAAACTGGATTTCGCGGTTATAATAGCTGAGCAATTGCGGATTCATTCCTTTAAACCTTCTTGTGTCAAGTTTCGACGATCTTAACAGTACCTCCCTCCAAATCAATCTCGGTCCTAAGGTATAGGTGCATCGGGAGGGGCTGCGCCCATAGGTCACCTCTAATCTCCAATGTAATGGCGTTATGATTCATTTGGTCCTCTGCGGAAATCACATGAACCTTGAGCGACTTTTGAAGAATACGCGGTTCGAAACCCCGGATGACTTTAATAATGTAGCGCTCGATCGCAACCCGATCAAGGCTTGAAACCGTAAATCCAGCAAGATCAGGCATGCCGTAATTGAGTACAGATTCGGCGACAAAAGGGTAATCCGAGAAGTCATGCACACCGCTTAAATTCCCGGAATTGAGTAACCACGTCAAGTCCCGCAACACGATTTCACGTAATCTACGCATGGGCATAACCCGTTTTTCAGGGGACTCCCTTTTTTGATCGGGTGCATCATCCGTCAGACGATCCAAAAGAGCCGGTTGCAAGCGCTCTTGTTGTGAAAGTTCGGCCATAAAAACACCTTTGGCAAAGTGACTATGCTGCCGGGTTCAGTTCAATTTTTCTGATATCCATGATGGCATATTCAGCGGTATCGGTTGTGAACAGCCGTTGACCTTGTCCCCCAAAAAGGTCTTTCCCCTGCTCAAGCCAGATGGTCTTATGCCCCATTTGCACTTGCGCGTCCTCGGATGTGTGCGACCCCGCGTAGCGGGTTGGAATGAGTCCGACCGTTTCACCTCCGTTCACAAACGTAAAGTGTGCCGGCATCCAGACATAATCCCTCAAGTCCGCCGGTTCCTCAATCGTAATCGCTTTGACACGGTGAAAAGGCATCCAATAATAGCGGCCGTTAACAACTGCCTCAAGAACGGGGCCCATACGGGGGTCGGCATCCGCAATCCACCTAAAAGGTGTCCCATCGATAACACCCGATGTCATCGGAGCCAGCTGAAAGGCTTCATCCCGTAGTTTCCGGGCAGCGGGATATCTCCCTTCCGCTGTGAGCCGGAGGGCTTGGAGCATGGGAGCAAGCCATTGCTCCGGTTCGCCAAGCAGCACGGGGGCATATTTCCCGGTGCGAATGATCTCATCTCTGAGCGCTTCGCAACGAAGCGCCTCCCGGTACATCTGCACCATCGCCAACGTGGAGGCATCCAGATCGGCGGCGATATCCAATTGTGTCGCAGCCCGTTCCCAATCTCCCAGGATGGAGAGCAGTTGAAAAAGAAATATACGATATTGGGCATTCGAAGGATCTTTTCTGACTTGTCCTTCTAATAGCTTAAGAGCATCCTCGAGGTTGCCTTCACGCAACCTCTCTTCTGCGAGCATAGCACGTCCTCTTTGAGGATAAAGGCCCGATACGGCAACACACCCTCAACCCACATCTTGCCGCAAGCGGGCCTTTAAGCCATATCAAAGCGCCACATTTCCGGCGATGTTCCAGCCATAGGTAATCGCGCCGCCATCAGGGGAACCATCCGCAGCCTGGGGCTGATAATCGACTGAAACTTCTGAAAAATTCAGTGTAGCGTTTTCTGTAATCATATCTTCTCCGCCGCTGCCACCTGTTGAAAGCGACGTAATGATAACGTTTTTCATGGTAATGATTAGATACTCCAGCGGGTTTGTTCCGGCCTTCCTCACGGTTAATATGGCCTCAGGGTATTGTGTTCCGTCACTGCAGGATTTCATGAGAATGGGGGTTGCTTTGTCCACGGGTTTCGTAACAGAAACATCCTGAATGCTGACCTTACCGGCGCCCCCGCCCGTACCCGTGTGCATCGTCCCGGACTGCGTCATCCCCCAGCTCCATGCCAAGACTTCAATCTCACCGGCATGCGCGTCATCTAGTGATTCACCTTCGATATCTCCGATTTTAATGAATTGATCGACAGCCATTTGTTTTCTCCTTTAATGATGATAGATGGCATCCTCCAACGGTTTTGTGGACGACACCTCGTTGTTGCGGAACAATAAGGGGCAGAATTTGTTGCTTCGAGTTTATTTCATCACCCCGTAGATTATCTCATGTCAAAGCTCGCTTGGATATTTCTTTCAAACGACGTTAAACAGCATAAGCAAAATATACACCAATTCAGTTTTTCAAGCTAAACATCAAAAAAACACCTTTTCCCGAGTAGGCCCATTAAACTTAATTCCGATTTTCAGAATTTTGTTTTAAAAGCTGGAAAAACCCGGCTCCCAATTTCCACCCCTCTCTTACAGGCAACGATTTTTTAAGACTTGGCGGATGGCAACCTCGAAACCAGGCGCAGGGAGACCGTCAGGCCCTCAAGTTGATAATGCGGTCGTAAATAAAAGCGGGACGTGTAGTACCCCGGATTGCCTTCGATCTCTTCAACAACCACTTCCGCGGCCGCCAAGGGCTTTTTCGCCTTCGTCGTTTCCGAGGAGTGCGCCGGATCCCCGTCCACGTATTGGAGAATCCACTTTGTCAACCATTTCTGCATGTCCTCCCGTTCTTTGAAGGAGCCGATTTTGTCGCGGACAATGCATTTCAAATAATGCGCAAAACGGCAACAGGCAAATAAGTAGGGCAAGCGCGCGGAGAGATTTGCGTTCGCTGTCGCATCCGGGTCATCATATTCCACAGGCTTCTGAAGGGATTGCGCGCCGATGAAGGCGGCGATGTCGGAATTCTTTTTGTGTAGCAATGGCATGAAACCATTTTTTGCCAGCTCCGCCTCGCGCCGATCGCTGATTGCAATTTCGGTCGGACACTTCATATCCACCCCGCCGTCATCGGTCGGAAAGGTATGGCATGGCAACCCCTCAACGGCTCCGCCCGATTCCACGCCCCGGATACGGGAACACCACCCGTACATTTTAAAAGATTTATTGACATTTACCGCCATGGCATAAGCGGAATTGGCCCACAAATACTTACTGGAATCCGCGCCCTCTGTCTCTTCCTCGAAATCAAACTCCTCAACGGGGTCGGTTTTTGTCCCATAAGGCAACCTTGCAAGAAATCGGGGCATCGCGAGTCCAAGATAGCGGGAGTCCTCAGAGTCCCGCAACGAACGCCAAGGAGCGTATTCCGGCGTCGTAAAAATCTTTGTCAAATCCCGGGGATTGCTCAATTCCTGCCAAGAGCCCATGCCCATCACCGTGGGCGATGCACCTGTAATAAACGGTGCGTGAATGGCGGCGGCAACCTGCGTCATTTCCCCCAGCAACGCAACATCCGGCGGGCTATGGTCAAAATGATAATCTCCCACAAGGCAGCCATAGGGCTCTCCGCCGAACTGTCCATATTCCTCTTCGTACATCTTTTTGAAAATCGGGCTTTGATCCCATGCCGTGCCCTTGTATTTTTTGAGGGTTTTACCAAGTTCTTTCTTCGAAAGACTCATAACTCGGATTTTGAGCATTTCATCCGTTTCAGTATTATTCACCAAGTAGTGTAAGCCCCGCCACGCGCTCTCGAGTTTCTGAAATTCTTCATGGTGGATAATCTCATTGATCTGGTCGGTCAGTTTTTTATCGATGGCAGCGATGATCGATTCGATCGTTAAGATCACATCCGGAGAGACAAGTGACGTACCCGCCAGTACCTCCTGGGCCAGTGTGTGGACGGCGGTCTCCACCGCCTCTTTTGCACGTTCTGTCTTAGGTTTGAACTCTTTTTGAAGGAGTGAAGCAAATTCACTCGGTTCAATAGCTGTTGTTTCAACCTGTTCTTCCGTTGCTTTTCCTTCCTCAGCCATTTGCTTTATCCTCCTTAATCGGTTGATGCCTCGGCAGCATCCTCATCTGGTTTCGGCGCAGCAGTCAACGACTGCATGAGGGCTGGATCCGCCATCACATTGGCGATAAGTTCCTCGGCACCGGTCTTTCCATCCATATAGGTCAAAAGGTTTGATAGCTGTGAGCGTGCATCCAGCAGTTTCCGAAGTGCCTTGACTTTTCGGGCGACTGCAGCAGGAGAGAAATCGTCCATGCTTTCAAAGGTCATGTCCACGCTCAGGTTTCCTTCACCAGTCAATGTGTTCGGTACCGGAAATGCCACGCGCGGTTTCATCGCCTTGAGGCGATCATCAAAATTATCAACATCAATTTCAAGCGCCTTACGGTCGGCAACCGGCGGTAGCGGCTCCTCGGGTTTTCCAGAAAGATCGGAAAAAACCCCCATCACAAAAGGTAGCTGAATTTTCTTTTCCGCTCCGTAAAGCTCAACATCGTATTCAATCTGGACTCGCGGCGCCCTGTTCCGCGCGATAAACTTCTGACTGCTCTCCTTAGCCATTTATTGTTCCTCCCCTTATTTCTTGTCCTGTGGTCCGCAGATGGTCTTGGCCTGGGCCACACCGGCTGGGACCAAGTCGTTGATGATCTCCATAAAATCTTTGTGAATCAGTTGCTTAGCGCGCTTCAAGAGCAACGGGACCGGACTGGACGGCTCATATTTCGTATAATACGCGATAATTTTGTCCAGCTGCCGAAAGACATCTTCCCTTGAGGTGATTTGAGCAGGTAGAGTATGCGCTGTCAGCTGTGTCGAGGGTATGGTCGCGGCTTCAGACTGTGTTTTCGCTATTGGATCTGTCTTGTTCACACCATGCCTCCCTAACTGATCCGACAACACCTTCGCAATTTCTTTTAGAAGATTGACCAGGTTTTTAAAACTAGGTGCATACACCGAGCCCACTTGCTCCGTAAAAAATGTTTCGATTGCGCCCACATGAGCAATGCAATTGGAAACAATATCTGCCGTTTTCTGAAGCGCCTCGATCGGCGTATCTGTAAATGCCGCGTCAACCGTCGCCGTTTCAGGTTGCGGTACGCCTATCTTATCCAACATCGGCTCTACGCCAGAGGCGATCAAGATGTCCTTCAGACTAAACCGGCCGAATACCTTTGAATTCACAAGAGGCGCTCTGCGCACCGTCAGCAATGTGGATTGAGGGTCCACAAGCATTAGGACGATATTGATCCGTTCCGTTGGGTCGTTATTCTCACCCGGATCAAGTTGTGGATGTAAACTCACCCAATATCGGCTTAACAACTCACGTAAAAGGCGAAGGCCATCTTCTAATCCTGATAACCCCTCCGTATGCACCAACGCGCTCAACAACCATGTGGCGACGCGTAAATCCTTTGTTCGATCGAACAGATCAATCGCCGCCCTCTTCACCTCATCCCATTTCGGCGGCTCCGCGGCAACTTTGGTTTGTCCCAGTTCTTGTTCCGGCTTTCCCTGCGTAGCGCTCTCCAAGGCCGAATATGCGGCGTCATACTCTAAATCCGGCCCGGAAGGCACCTCCTCAGAAACGGGCTCCAGTAGCGATTTCAGATCAAGCATAACGAAAGCCTCTGCTCATGAGAGGGCACATTAAAAAACAGGGTCAGATCAACAGGATCTAAAAAAACAACGGTGAAGATCCTTTTCGAGCGTATCTCGGAGAATATGGCAAAGAACATGCTCATTCTCCTTCTTGGTTGGCAGACAAAGCCCATAAAGGTATTTTTATGCATCTATTTAGCACATCGAGAATGCAAAGTCAAGACTTCGTTTTTCACTACCATTTTGTTACCGCGACCTTCGTGCTTCATGCCGCGTATCCCGGACACAAGCCTCCGTATTCAATTCTCCAACGATTTTATATCTTGGGCGGTAGAGTTCATGCCGAACAATGCCTTCAGGTGATTTATTTCGGCTACCAATATCTCCACATTCTGAAACCTTTTTTATTGTCTCATGGTTTTATATGCCCCGTCGCGGCGAGAAAACCGGCCATCGACAAGACTTCGTCTTCCAGTAATGCGGTGCGGTCTTCCCTTAAGTCCCCACGCAAGGTACCCGGATCAAAGGCACCTTCCGATACAAGATTAAACCAAGCGTCGTGGTTTTGATCCGGCTGAAGCAATGAAAGAAATTGTTTCGGTGTCGGAAAAGAAAAAAAGGCAAGCATGGCGGGAGTGCTTTTCCCGGAATGCCGTTGCCAGAAAACGAAGAAGTCCTCTTCTATCTTTAAAAACTTAGAAGACAAGTCAAACCAAAAGGCAATGTCACACTTCTCATTTCTTTCTTCGGTGATGAGCGGCTGAGGCGTAAGGGGGAACTTAAGACCAAAACCAAGTGTATTTGCGGATTCTCCCCGCATGGGTAAAAGCACGTCGATAAGATTCCGGTATAGTTGATACTTTTTGGAATCCTTAAAATCCCCAAAAAGCCGGGTCCAAAAGTAACGACTTGTCTGGTGCTCGATGTATTGGAGATAATCCTCCCGAATTAAATCGGCATCAATGGGCGCGGGAACGGAGAAGTCTTTAAGCCTGGATAAAAAAGTACTCAAATCAAAGCCATTCCATTGTGTTTGAGCGATGCCTTGGGCCTCTTTCAGGAAAAGGTCAAAACACAGCGGTGCAAAATAAATGGGCGCGCCGAAGACGGATTTATCAACCCGGAGGAAGAGAAAAAAGGGATAGGATCTCCCACTCCGGTCACGGCTCGGACAAAAAACACCAATCAAAAATGATGGACTTGCCGCCGGACGAAACAGAAAAGACCATGTTTCGGCGTTGTGGAAGGTTTCCTTCCATTTTTGCCCGAGACGGGCCTTGGCATAATAAATACCTTCCTGAACCCATTGGTCAAGCATTCGGATCTCGTTGCCGATGACCTGGAAACGGATAAAGTCGGAGTGAATCGGCAGCTTTCCAAAACAGCCTAATGTGTAACGACTCAATGCGCCCTCCCTCATCTCCGGACTAAACGGACCCCACCTTTTCAGCACACGAAAAATTTTTTAAAAGACCGGCCCGCAGCGGATTTTTGTGACTTGCGGCCCTGATATCGTATTCAATCTTGATGATGCCGTTATCCGGCTGCTTAAACCGCCAGACCACCTTGTAGCGGTTTGTATTGATCTGAATAAGTTCCCCTTGATCAAAAAGTCTAAAAAGCCCCCACCGTCCATCGAAATTTCTGCGCTGACGAGCCCCTTCGCTTTTAATTTGCAGAGATGCGCCTGGTGGTCCCGTATCTCCCGGCCAAGAAAAAGCGTACCAATCCTGCGGCTCGTTGCGGTACCTCAGTTGTTGTCCATCCATTTCAAAGATGGACTCACTCACGCCGGGACTCGGAATCGGATAGAGTTTGAACCGGAAGACGGGGTGTTGACCTCCCCGGTCAAACAGACTTTCAGAGATGAACCGGGCACGCTGAAGACCTTCGAGAAATCGGCTGGAAAAGGGCATGGAGAGCCCGAACATCCGTTTTTTAGGAATAAACCGATTCCGCCGCTCTTCCACAAAAGGTTTGATCTCCTTTTCATAAAACCGCCAGAAAAGACCGGTGTCAGGACTTAAAATGGCCGCGACATCAGCCATCGCCGCATCCTCTCCCCGCGTGGAAAAAGGATAGCGCCCCATCACATTTTGCCGACAGGGGAGGTAGACCTCATCACGCCAGGACCGGTTTAAATCGAGGATGGCCGTTTGCATGATGCCCTCCGCCGCCATTCTAAAGGGCTCCGTAAAAAGAGGTGACAGGAGCGCGCGCAGTGAACCGAGACGACTCAAGAGTGTATCCGTGTTGCGTGCCCCTTGGACGAGGTCGTTTTCTCCCCGGTTCAGGATTTCATTGGCGGCGGCTTTGGCCTCAAGCCCGGTTTCCTCTTTATGAATCGTCTCCCAAACAACGGAGTGAGCCTTACCGATTTCCGCTGCGTATTGCACCATTAACGGAGTTTCATCGGGAGTTGTCGTTTGCGTCAGAAATCGGTGTAGTGGCTGAAACTTGATTGAAACCGGATTAGCCGGGCCAACCGGCGCTGTGCGCCTTGGCGATTGCGTGCCCTTGTCAAGCTTAAGAACCTTTTTGGCTCTGTCTTTCGCCTCTTCGAAGAGCTCCTTTGCTCCACTGAGCGCCTTGCTCTCCCCGCTTGAAAAGAGATGTGTATTTTGATCTACGCTGGTCAACAGTTTCCACAGAGGAGAATGTCTTTGGGTCAGGGCGCCGAGCTTTTCTTCAAGGTCGAATAAACTCTTTCCCGGAAGAATGCGAAGCGACTCCAAAAACCGCTGCCAGTAACGTGCATATTCCTCAAAATAACGCCGCTCAACATCGTCGGCCAACTTTTCTCGTTTGACTTCCTGAAGCCCCAAAACCCAAACCACTTCGCCGGATGCGCCTTCCAACACGCTTTGCATGACATTCGGAAACTGATTCCACCCCGTCCTCGTGAAAAAGCCGGGGATCTGAAAATCGCTGGCGATAAAATTCTGAGGAGCATCCTCCATGGCGGTGTGAAGCGAATATGGCGGAAGATCTTTAGAGGCCTGGCCCTTGATGTCGGCATACAAGCGTGCCCCGACAGAGGTCTTGAGTAGGCGCGCTCGAACTGATCGCACCAAGGGCCGATCCAGTTCAAGCGGCGGCGCATGACCCTGTGATAATTGCGCGAGATAAAAATCGACCTGCCGAAGCGTGACTTCCAGAAGCGCATCCGAAAGCGGTTCGGCTCCGGGCCCGATCACCCCCGGCACTTGGAGTGTTTTATGAAGCCACGCGCTGAATATCGCGGGATCCATATTTTGAGGTTCGGACATCATTAGATACATTTTCAACAAATCGTAGGACATTTCCTCGTCCGAAGAAGGAGGGTTCATGTCGGTTTGTCTCGAAAGAAAGCTCAGCTCTTTTTTCAGTTCAGTGATTGCGGGCATCAAAATCAAGGCGTTAAACCGGTCTAAATAAAGCGTCCGCAGGGCGGACATCAATTTATGCCCCTGGTACAATCCGAGGCGTAACCGTATCGGGACGCCTGCTTCTTCATGCTGTTGGAGTTGCACAAGACGCTCTCGCAATCTCTCAAGAAGCATGATGTTTTCATTGATCTGCTGTGGATCTGAAATCACCATCTGGGCCGCATTGAAGGCATCCGCCCGGACACTGCGCGTCAAACTTTTATTTCCGAGAAATGAAAAAACCAGGCCCGTCCCCGATGCAATCGTGAAAAGGACGGCAGCGGCAAAAACAACGAGCCGCATCACTCCTCGCCGGCGCGACAGCGCAGAAGAAGCCCCGGCAAGATGCCGATCCGGGAAAATCACCTCGGTAAACAGATCTTTGATGAAGTAACTCTTTGTTTCTTTACCTGGGTCAAACGCAGCCTGCATCACATCGGAAAAACCGGAAGAAAGACTAACCGCTTTCACGATCCGGTCAATGGGCGTCCCTTCCTGTGTGCCGCTGGTAAAATAAAATCCGCGAAAGATCGGATTGTCCCGGTAAGGATTTTCTTTAAAAAGTATCTCCACAAAACGGCCGAGCTTCTCCTTTCCCTCCGCAAATTGCAGAGGGAAGGCATAAACATCCCGAACCTTCTGAGCGCTTCTCACCGTTGCGAGGCGTACCATTCTCCGGGCATTCAAAGCCTCGCATATGCGTTGTAATTCAACGCCAAAGGCCGCATAAGGCGGCAAACCGCCAGATCTCTCTTTTGGAAAGGTGCAGCCCAGGATCTGATCACGTTCCCGCTTGTTTAGGTCTTCAAAAAATTCGACGAAGCCTTGGAGCAAGTCACATTTTGTAAATACCAAGTAGACGGGAAAGCGGATGCCCAGCCGCTCGGTCAGTTCATCAATCCGTTCGCGAATATTCCTGGCGTGCTGCTCGATTTCCTCTTCATCCGCCTGGTAGAGATCCGCAACACTGATCGCGGCAAGTACGCCGTTAATTGGTTTCTTTTTACGGGCCTTTTTAAGCATGTTTAAAAAACCGAGCCATTCTTCCCGGTCTTCATCCTCGGAAACATAACGCCCGGCAGTATCAAGGAGGATGGCCTCACTGGTAAACCACCAGTCGCAGTTCCTCGTGCCGCCTACACCCTGTATGCCCCGGCCCGAGTCGCCAAGGTAGGGAAAATGAAGACCGGAATGTTGAAGTGCCGTGCTTTTTCCCGAAGCCGACGGCCCGATAAACATGTACCAGGGCAAGGCATAAAGGGCCGCGCTTCCGCGCCGTCCCTTTCCAAGTTTGGAGTGTTTGAGCGCATAAATCGCTTTGTCTAATTCTTCTTTAAGCGCCTTAATCTCCTCTTTGCGGTCCGGCCGCGATGAAATGAGGTGGGCCTCGGCCTGTTCCTGTAAGGCCCGTTCCAAATTCCGCCCCTCACTTCCTTCCCGGTACCGACCCATCAACAGGAAAACAATCCAAAGAAACAGGATAGCGATAATCATCAGCAAACGGTCTTCCGCCACATTGAGACCGACACGCGGCCCGCCGAACCAAATCAGAAACAGCAAGCAAAAAATACCGATCGAGGTCAGCCATTGCGGATTGCGAATCAAAGCGAGAATCAGCGTTTTTGGGAAACTAAGGAGCCGCTTCATTTTTGTGCTCCTAAAAGTTCTGTGAGATAGGAGGAAACCTCGTTTGCATCATGATTGCCCAGATAAGAAAGGGTGAGAAAAAAAACAAAAACAATCGTCAGGCACGAGACCAGGATCACCCAAGCCGGAAACCCTTGCTTCACCATTTCGATCAACTCATCCGGCCGTTTTCCGTGGGGTGAAAGGGGCCTTCCGCTACGGGCACTCGCCTCGATTTCCAGCGACAACTCTGAAATCAGGGCTTTGAGTTTTTCTTGTCCATCGAGCCGATACTTCCCTTCAAACCCTAAAATCAGGCAAAGGTAATACACCTCTAAGACTTCCTGACGGGTCGCCGCCGTTCGGCGGAGGGATTCAAGGCGGTTAAAAAATTCAACACCGGCCACATGCTCCCGAAAAAACTCATACTGCAACGGGCGAGCGGACCAATCCTCTTTTTGTGGCCAGGGAGAAATTAGAATAATCTCATCCAGAAAAGCGGCGATGGCGTACTTCGCATGCGACATCGCTTCACTTGGAATTCCCGCCTCTTGTCCTTTTCTGTCCGCAGTGTCAAAAATGGCGATAATTCGCTGGCGCAGCAAACCAGGATCACCGTAGTCCCGGATGCTTCTCAACTGTGCCGCCAAGATGAACAGATCGGAATAAACGTCCGAAAGTTGTATTTTCCCGCTTTTATGAATCCGGTTTTGCTTCAAAGGTCATTCCTTGATGGCCAAAAGTTCGAATTGAAGGTTCTTCAAATCCGCCGGGACATACAACCCGATGGAACGGCTGCGCCGGATCGCTTCCCAAAAACTTCCATGGTCGTCCAAGCGAAAATATTGCCGTCCCGCCTTGATTGGAAGACGGGACGGTGGCCGGGGGGCAAAGTAAAGCCGGACACCCGGCATGGCGGAGCTGACAATCAAATCCAGTTCTTTTTCCGACCCCAGTTTGATGCGGACCGGGACAATGTCGCGCACCTGTTCTTCGGGAAGCTCTCCGGAAACGCACAGGAAAAACTGGCTGGTTTCGAAAAGGCGCTCATCCGTGATCTGTCCGGCCCGCACGTTAGGACGGCTTTGTTCCAAGGGAATTGTCACCGATGTGGTTTCACTCACTTCTCCAGCCATCGTGCGAATCTGTTTTTCCAATGCGACGAATGAATCTGTTAAACAATGGTGCTGGTAAGCTGGGAAATCCTGAACACGAATATCGGGATAAAAAGTCGTCAGCGCCCCGGCAAGTTGAGAAAGCATTAAATACAGCGTCTGCGGATGGACGGCGCCCGTATTGCTGGCATGCCCTAAAAAAGGAATGGCTTCATTCATTTTGTAAAGCAACGCGAGCTTAACCGGGTTGACGGCACCGGATTCCGAGGCGGCCCGGCGCACATCCGACAGCGCATCACATTTGGCGGAAAGCACATCCATCAAACCGCGCGCCAGGCGCACGAGATAAGGAGAGGCCGAAATTTGAAGACAAGGCGGTATATAACTTTCCCGCAGGGAAATAGCCCCTCCCGTCGTTCGTTCCAGTTCCGCGATTTTGAGCGTGACATAATCCGACATGACCTCCCCAGAAAAAAAGATTTTCCAGTTTTTCCTGAAGACGGGAACTTCCCGCCGGTTTTCGCCGGAGTTATAATCCGTCATCATTTTGGGCTGGACGGAATACCGTGCAGGCCGCGTCTCCACCTCTTCCCCGAATGCGACGTTGGCGCTGCCAAGGCGCTCTTCAGGAAGCCCCAGATAAACGTCCAGATGTTCCATATCAGGGGCGAAGGCACTGCCAATGGGACGCATCGGCGGCGAGGGATCTTCGTCCGGGATTTTAATCAGCAAACCGTCCGGCATGACACCGCTTAGATTTAACAGGGAGAAAGTCCCGTTCGCCAGGCCGTCGATGTCGATCTGCAGGCTGGCACAGCCCCAGCCATATGGAAACAGTAACTGTAACCGCTCCGAGAGGGTCTGGTCATAATGCCGATCCCACTGCTGAAAATGCTGGGGCAACAGAAACAACCCTTCAGTCCATGCCACTTTTTGAAAATTATCCATCACGCATCCTTATCAAATACTTCGGCTGTCTTGTACCACTAAAAAAACCTCCAAACTTCGATCGGAACTAATAACGAACAACCTCGATCTCATCGTCATAAACCTGTATGTTCATCAAGCGCCGAGTCAAACCCCAGCCTTTTAACAAGCGAACCTGACGCCAACCGCTATTGTTATCCGGATGCCTGAAAAGGCCCATGATCGCAACATATTCCGCATCTTCTTCCCGATCAATTTCGATTAACATTTTTTCATTGGGATGCAGTGTAAACTCCCTCTGGTCAACAAGGTCTTCCCCGAGCACAACCTTATCGTCTTTCCAAAGCGACTGAAAGTCGGCCTGCTCCAGCCGGTCCCTGTTCCGCAGCTGATAAATCCGGACCACCAGGGGAAGGCCCGTATTGAGCTCCTTGGAGGTTTCAAAGGCCAGACGAATCTGCTTATTCGCACATGCGGCAATCAGGAATACCGTCAATAACAGTACACCGGTGGTTACTGTTTTATGGAGCCGGCTTTTTTTTCTGAACAGAGAGATAGCCCCTCGCAATATAGGGTCGCAATATGGTTTCAAAGGTCTTCACCTCCTCTTCTCTCAATGCGCTGTATTTTTTTCGAAATTTTTTCCATGCCGCCCAACTGCGAAAGGGTTCAAAGCGGATAAAAGGCCGCAACCACATAGGTGCCGCCTGAGGCCCTTGTGAGTCCACTTCAAAGGTATCGGGCAAGAGTTGATCCAGCAATCCTCGCAGGCACTCATTGAGTCCCGCAATTAAACCCAGGTGATGCAAGGCCAGATCATTAAAACCTTCCTCCAAATTGTCGATGCCCTTCTCAATGGAAGGTTCCTTTTGCCAATCAAAGAGATAGGCACCGATTTTCTCCCCTGATTCGCATTCCTTCACCGGATTAAAACGCCACGAAAGAATACGGGTGGCCTCCACATCAAATTCCTGTTCAAATTGCCGTCTCCCTTTTAGAGCATTGGACAACGATGCAAACATGACGGACAGCACTTTATCAATCCGCATCACAAACTGATCCATACCCTCGTTGGTTTTCACCGGCTCGGTTTCGTCTAAATAGGCTCCGGCGATCTTTAAAAGGCCATCATAGGCTTTTCGATAAACCGCCTCGGGCTCCGAGACCAGGCTTACTTTCTCCCGTTGCGTGTGCGTGATTTTACGACCCTGACTGCCCACATCCTGAAAAGACGATTCAATTCGGTTTAGTAGGGCCTTTCCCTCTTCTGCATCAAGATCCGAAACGGCTTTCCGGAGAATTGACAATAGGCGTACCTGTCTTTTTTCGGTACTTTCAAACCCATATTCATCAAAAACCTGGCACAAACCGGAAACAATGGATCTGATACGCTTTGCACCTTCTCCCGGGTTGCGTGTCGGCGGCGAATATGCTTCGACCGTCCGCGTTTTGACAGAGATTTGAATCGCAGAAATCGTCAGCTTAAAATCTCCGATGCGAATCTCATCGCTTTCTTCAAGTGGATACGCCTTCTTCGGCATCAGGATGCGGCCGTTAAGCTTTGTTTTATTCTTGCTTCTCAGGTCGGTCAAGCAATACACCGCTTCTTTTTCCTGAATCATCGCGTGTTCCCTTGAAACGCGATTTTTAAGATCCCGCAACACCAAATCGCATTCAACATCACGTCCGATGAGTACGGAAGCCTGGCGAAAACTCTTTTCAAAGGCTTCCTCCTTGTCGAGCGGATGAACAATCAGTTTAAAGGGCATCCTTTACCGTTACTCCCCCAGCCAATTCCTTTCTGATAAGATCACATGCGTCCCGTATTTCATCGTTATACCGGCGCGGCCCAAACAGGCTGCTTTTAATCCGGTCAGCAAAGCCCACCGTCTCACGCACCACCTGACCCATGTGACGATCCGGGTGTTGGATATCGAAGTCACCATGGCTCTCGCAGAAACTAAACCCGGGGATAAAGGTGATCAAGCGAAAAGCAAAAATGATCAGTTCGGCCCACAACGCATCGGGGATAGGCCGTCCGACCGCCTTTTGATTTCCGGGAGAAAACAAAACGGATGATTTCGAAAAAAGGGGTGAATATTCATCAAATACGGCTTGGAAGCGAATGATTAAAAGGTCCTCATCCTCGGGTCCCACACCCTGAACCATTGGCTCCAGCCTTTGTGCCAGATTTTGAACCGCAGCGCTGACATCCTTCATATCCTGCAAGTCATTTACAAGCAGCACACGCAGCAACAACATGCCCACGCTGTAAAGATCGCATGGGACGTGATAGGCCCTGTATATTTTTATCTCGGCATGAGAAAAAATACGCTTCCCGGCATGTTCAAATTTTTCCCAATGCGCCGCGTCCTGCGCTTCAAAAGCACCTTTTAAGAGCAGGCCGTTTTCAAGCGGTTCCGGCTGACTGGCCCAAATCTCAATCGGCGAATCGTTTTCATCATAAAAATACAGCGTGGCAAAAAAAGCGTCATATTTTGAAAACACGGTTTGCCGAATCTCCTCGGACACAAAATGAAATGTCGTGACTCCGCTTATTTTTTGCGTCTTTTCGCCCGCGCTTGTTTCAGGATCCATCACTTTCTCGATGGAGCGGACCGCCGCCATGCCGGAGGCTTTATATCCAAGCGGCATCTCCCGAAAGACAGGGGCTTGGTACGCTTGCTGCTCTTTCCTGGCAGGAACAAACAAGGATCTCGACCAATCCGGCGGCATCCCTTTTAATGAAAACCGCCGCGATGCTTTTTTATGATCCAGGGCAAGGGGGTACATCCAGCGGGCGGGCGCTGATTCGCTAAGCCGATGCGGAATATTGATTCGAATCTGTTGGGGAGAGATATTGAAATGCGGTTTTTTTTTGCTTCGTTGAAAATCGAGAACCGCGCGGCAAAGATCCGAAAAAAGGTGCCACTTCAGCCACAGTGCTTCCAGGGGGCATAAGCGGGAAATTTTACCGGAAATGAGAAATTGATTGGCCCTCGAAAAGCGGTCTTTCAGCCAGTCAGGGGGACAAGGGTTTTCAGAGGCCTGGTCCGGAGGGAATCCGCGCGCGAGACAATCCTCCCATGAAGCCCCGCCTAATAAATCACAGTACATATCCAATGTCAGTTGGAAAGACGCCGGCGGTGAGGGGGAAACTGGCTTGGCGGAACGGGACATTGTTATCCCCTTTGATTTTTTTAAGATGTGGATTGGAAAAAATTATGACAGGCGAAAATTTCCACCGATATCTTACAGGTTTTATATAGACCTTCACCAAAAGTGTCAAGTCCATTGTGGCGTTTTGGAATACTTCTTTCGTAACGCGGCTCAGGAAAAAATAGAAGCGCACGGGTGAATACGGAACGTGAAGATGCCTCATCATCCCGCGGAAAATCCGCGATCCTTTCCGTTGCATCTTTCAGCCGCCGTGACCGGGGAAGCCCCCGGATTGTTTGGGTTTGATCTTGAAAATCCGTTGCCTGTGGCCAATTCAGGTTTTGCCCACCGTGCGGCCACGTGTTCCCTGAGTCTGGGGCGTTTGGGTCTAAGCTTTTTGAGCCTTGTTGCAGGCGTTCTTTTCAGTTTTTGCGTCCTTGGGTCTATGTCGATCCCGACGGATTCAAGGGCGGTGACGCCTGAAATGGGCTCCGTTCCGGGCTCGGCGCAGATGATCGTGCCTCCGACGATCTCTCCCATAAATTCGATTCGCCTGTCGTGATGTCCATTTTAACTTCGCTTCCGTCTGCAAGTTCATATGTCCGCTGCGCCTTCGGTTGAAGACCAATGGATTCAAGACAGTCTTTTGGCACAAGCGAATCTATCGCGCCCATGTCAACGAGAAAAAGGCCTTCCCATGACTTTGCCAACTCTCCACGGTTACGAACTGTAACCGTGACATGCGTGACGCCCATTGACTGCTCCTTTCAATAAACTCCATTTCTGTTACATATTTTCACAGGATGCCGAGAAATATCTGTCGTATTCATTTTTTGTGGATATTCTCTGATAAGAACTCCCACCGGCCCATGACATGATAAACTGCTGCTGAGATTCGATCCGAAGGGAACGCTACATGAAAAAAGAATTTAGAGGAATCGCAAGAATTCGCCAACAAAAGATT
>JBHHXB010000016.1:0-20778 GCA_046756825.1 Nitrospiria bacterium
AGGGTTTGGACATCACCCCGGTTAATGATCCATTCGGAGCGAAGAGGGAAAAGGCCTTTTCGGATATCAATTTGAATATCGGGATCAGTGTAGGGGCCGGAGGTGTCATAGACCCGTACCGGCTGGTTTGCTTCACCTGTATCGCTGCCACTGATTTTTGTCGGGTTAAGGGAAATCTCCCGCATTGGAACGCGAACCCCTTGTTGCCCTTTGATAAACACCTTGCGGGAAGCGGGAAGCGGCCGGGTGGTGAGCCGGTCGGTATTTTCAGGCGGCGTGTGTGGTGTGCCATTGCTCCCGTGGGTCTGGTTGGACATAACGCATCCTCCTTCATTCTAAAAAAACAGGCCGCATCCAAACAGGCGCGGCCTACAACGATTCCCCAGATTCCCTTCGCTGGCACTACCCAGATCAGGTTCAAAGGGTTGTCCCGAACATGTCGGAACTCTCAGCCAAGACGGCACCCCCAATATTGGTTGCAGATTATGGCATAGTGTGAAAACGCTCGTCAATTCTACCTCAGGCATTTGAGTGGACGCTGGATAAGAGGCATACCTTTTGGTATATTTTGGCACACATGAAATCACGTATCCTTCCATTTGCATCCTACATGGCCTTTATTGCCATTCCTTCCCTCTTTTTCTCCGACACGGGGCCGGAGGCCGGGGGTACTCCGCTCTGGCTTTATCCGATTCAAATTACGCTTGTTGCTGCCGTGTTGATTTTTTATTGGAAGGATTATGCCGAGTTAAAAAACAAACTTTTCGCCAATACGGGCGAGGCCGTGCTGTCCGTGGGTGTGGGAATCGCGGTCTATTTTTTATGGGTGCGGATGGACTTTCCCTGGGCCATGCAGGGAGAGGCGGGAGCGGGATATGACCCTTTTCAAGACGGCGGCGGAATCGGTTTGTTTTATGCCGGAATGCGTCTTGTTGGCGCGGCGTTTATTGTGCCGGTGATGGAAGAGGTTTTTTGGCGGTCCTTCATTATCCGTTATATTATTTCACCTGATTTTCTCAAAGTTCGGCTGGGGCAATTTACATGGGTGTCCTTTTTGATCACTGTGGTGTTGTTCGGGGTGGAGCACAACCTCTGGCTGGCCGGGATGATGGCGGGCATCGCCTATAATTTGCTGCTTTATAAAACGCGGCGGCTTTGGCCCTGCATTGTGGCGCACGGAGTAACCAATTTTATTCTTGGGGTTCATGTGCTCGTCACCGGGGAATGGTTTTGGTGGTGAAGGGCATCTTGACAATGGTTGTTGATTTGGTATCTTTTGTGAGTTAGTCATCATACATGATACGGTCTTTATTCACTTTAAAATCAAGGTGAAAATATGAAAAAGGGGCTTTGTTTCAGGGTGCGGATTTTCCTCCCGCTTGTGTTCATCTCCGGCATGGTTTTGCCCGTCTCACCGGTGCGGGCGGACGGACTTGAATTTGACGAGATGCAGAAGCCTCGTCCCCCTTTAAATGCCCTGACACCCCCGCGTGTCGAGGCAGATCAGGATCTTTTCCTCCCTCCCGAACCGGAGGTAGTAGAGAGTCCATCGGTGGAAAAAGAAGATCTATGGTCCTCTATTTCCCAAGGGATGATTCTTTTAAAGCCAAGCGAGGGCGGCACGATTTCCGCCTCCGAAGACCGGAAGCAACTGCTGGGGCATGGGGACACTGTTTATTTAAGTCCGGGGAAAGCGCCTTTTTCTGTAGATCAGGAATGGGTGGTTTTTAAGCGCATCAAAGATGTGAAGCATCCCAAAACCAAGGCCGCGATGGGTGAGCTGGTATATGTGCTCGGCATGGTGAAAGTGGTGGATGTGAGTGATACCGTGGCGACCGCACGGATTACGCGTTCGAAGGAGCCGATTACCCGAGGTGACCGAATCGCCTTCATTGAGCAATTTTTGCCCCACTCGTCAAAGTTGGGCCCCGCGCCGGAAAAAGGGGACAAGGCCTATGTCGTCGAAGTGCGCGAAGGCCGAAAAAACAGTGCCCAGCATGACATTGTTTACATTGATCGCGGCAAGGAAGACGGGGTGCTCAGAGGGGATCAGTTTGTTGTGATTCACGAAGGCACGCGCAGCGATACTTTTTCAAAAACAGACATTACAGACCACAGCCTCCCGTTTCGAAAAATTGGAACAATGGTCGTGCTTGCGACCCAGGCCCGCACCGCAACCGCGAAAATCATTCAAAGTCTGGAGCCGATTTCAAAAGGCGACACCATTCTTTTCGACTCTTCCAAATAAAACCCGCTTTCTTCCGAAGATAATGATTCCTGGTGCAGCCGCTCCGCGGATGCTTGCCGGAATGCAATGAATCCCATTAAGCTTTCGTCGCAGGCCAGTTGAATATCTGTATAAAATACGTTAAAATCCACAGATTTTCTTAAATGGAGGATGCTCGAATTGTCCCGGATCAGTCCCTTGGACTTGCATCGAAAAAAGATCGACGAAATTGATGAGCACCTGCTCGATCTTTTGGGGCAACGTGCGCAGATTGCGGTCGAAATTGGGAAAATCAAGCGGAACAATCAAGCCGTCATCCATGACCCGTCCCGAGAAAAACGTATTTATACGCGACTCAACAAACTCAATAAAAGTCCTTTTCCGAGCCAGGCGATCAAAAGCATTTTTCGGGAAATTATTTCCGCGTCGCACGCACTGCAGCAACCCGTCAAAGTCGCCTATCTTGGGCCGAGAGCCACTTTTTCCCACCTCGCTTGTCTGGAGTACTTCGGGCATTCGGTAAAGGAGCGATCGGCGGCCAGCATCAAATCTGTTTTTAATGAGGTTGAAAAGGGGGTGGCGGATTTTGGCGTTGTGCCCATTGAAAATTCGACGGAAGGCGTTGTCAACCACACCCTTGATTTATTCGCGGATTCGCCGCTTAAAATTTTCGCTGAGATTTTTCTGGAGGTAACACATCACTTGCTTTCAAAGGCCGATCGCCTGGACACGATAGAGCAAGTCTATTCCCATCCACAGGCCTTCGGGCAGTGCAAGGATTTTTTAGAGCAATATTTGCCGAATGTGACCCTCACCGGGGTGTCCAGCACGGCGAAGGCCGCCAAGCTTTCTCAAAACAATCCGGTGTCGGCCGCAATTGCCTCGGAAGTAGCGGCGGAGATCTATCGCATCCCGATCCTTCAAAAAAGGATCGAGGACAGTACCCAAAACATTACGCGATTTCTCGTCATCTCTAAAAAGCTGAATACGCCGACGGGGTGCGATAAAACCTCCATTATTGTTTCCATCAAGGATACGCCGGGCGCGCTTTACAAAATATTGCGTCACTTCGCGAAGCAGCAGATCAATCTGGCCAAAATCGGTTCCCGGCCTTCAAAGAAAAAGGCCTGGGAGTACCTCTTTCACATTGACATGAACGGGCATCTTGAGGACGAACCCATCCAGTTGGCCCTGGAGGGCTTGAAATCCCAGATGGTGTCGATCAAAGTCCTGGGGTCTTATCCCGTGGCCGAAGGGTTTGAATATGAGGCAGTGTCGTGATTGAAGTGAACCGCGATATTGCGCAAATGAAGCCCTACGTTCCCGGGAAGCCCATTTCGGAAGTGGAAAGGGAACTCGGTATTTCCGGGGCGATTAAGCTGGCCTCGAATGAAAACCCGCTGGGGCCCTCCAAGAAGGCATTGAAGGCGGTTCGCGAAGGGCTGAACGCCGTGTCGCGTTACCCCGAAGGAGGTGGTTCTCCGCTAAGAAAGGCCTTGGCCGATCAATGGAAGGTCAGCGTGGAACACGTCCTGCTTGGCAACGGCTCGAACGAAGTCATTGAGCTGTTGGTCCGCACCTTTGTGATGCCGGGTGATGAGGCGATTATGGCGAAGCCGACCTTTTCCTTGTACGGGCTCATGGTCCAGTCGGGGCATGGGAAGGTGATTGAAGTGCCCTTGAAAGACGGCCGTCATGACCTGGCCGCCATGAAAGAGGGTATCACGTCGAAGACCAAGTTGATTTTTATCTGTAATCCAAATAACCCGACCGGTACAATTGTGTATAAAAAAGAAGTGCGGGCGTTTTTATCCGATTTGCCCAAGCATGTACTGGTTGTCTTTGACGAGGCCTATGCCGAGTATGTTACTGATATACACTACCCGGATACCATTGATTTTTTAAAGGAAGGCACACCGTTGATCATGCTCCGAACGTTTTCTAAAATATACGGTCTGGCGGGTTTAAGAATCGGCTATGGCGTGAGTCACCCCGACGTCATCTCGTATATGAACCGCGTGCGTCAGCCTTTTAACAGTAATTCGCCGGGACAGCAGGGGGCGTTGGCCGCGCTTTCCGACGAAGCACATTTTGCCCGCTCGAAGGCCGTGAATCAAACAGGCAAGGCATTTCTTTGCAAGCACTTCGACACTCTCGGGATTTCCTATTATCCTTCGGAATCGAATTTTATTTATTTTTATTTTGAAGGGAACCCCCCTGATACCGGCTCAAAGATTCACGATGGCTTGCTTCAAAAAGGCGTGATTATTCGTCATTTTGGCGGTTCCTTTCTGAGGGTCACGATTGGGCGGCCGAGTGAAAACCAACGATTTATCAACGCCTTGAAAGAGGTACTTTTAACCGTCAGAGAAAAATCCCGCAGGGATTAGGAGATAACCAATGATTATCGTATTAAAGCCAGGAACCTCAGATGAGGAAAGAGAACGTATTGTCAAACGAATTGAAGAAGCCGGGCTTTCTCCCCATGTTTTAATGGGAAAAGAACGCGTTGTCATTGCCGTGATCGGGGATGAGCGCGCGCTTCAACAGCAGACGCTTTCCGCGATTCCCGGCGTGGAAAAGGCGCTGCCCATTCTTTCCCCCTACAAACTGGTGAGCCGGGAATTTAAAAAAGAAAACACCGTGATTGATGTGGACGGTGTGAAGATCGGGGGAAATAAAGTTGTCATGATGGCGGGGCCGTGCTCGGTGGAATCGAAGGGTCTTCTTTCCGGAATCGCGGGAGAGGTTAAGGCTGGCGGCGCGACCATTCTCAGAGGCGGGGCGTTCAAACCACGGACCTCCCCCTATTCCTTTCAGGGCCTGGGGGAAGAAGGGCTTGAATATCTTGCCGAGGCGAAGAAGCAGACCGGGCTTCCCGTCATTACGGAAGTCATGGATCCCCGGGACATGCCCATGATGATGAAACATGCCGACATCATCCAAATCGGCGCGCGGAACATGCAGAATTTTCGCCTGCTGGCGGAAGTCGGCGCCCACAACAAGCCCGTCATGTTAAAAAGAGGGCTGTCCGCGACCATCAAGGAATTTTTACTTTCGGCGGAATATATCATGTCCGCCGGAAACGATCAGGTCATGCTATGTGAACGCGGCATCCGCACCTTTGAAACGGCTACGCGGAATACACTGGATCTTTCCGCCGTGCCGGTCTTGAAGCAGTTGACGCACCTTCCCGTCATTATCGACCCGAGCCACGCCGTCGGCAAAACGCATCTCATCCCTTCGATGGCGAAGGCGGCGGTCGCGGCGGGCGCGGACGGCTTGATGATCGAGGTACACTCCAATCCGGCGGAAGCCTTCTGTGACGGGGATCAGGCAATGCTGCCGAATGATTTTAAATCACTCGTTTCAGAGCTGAAGCGTATTGCGGAGGCTGTGGATCGTGAGGTCTAAAGTGCGTGAGCGCCTGAAATCGCGCTTGGGGAGTTTCCGTGTTATTTAACCAAATCACGATCATCGGCGTCGGGTTGATCGGCGGCTCCCTGGGACTGGCCTTAAAAAAGAAAAAGGGGGTCAAAAGCGTGGTCGGCTATGGCCGACGGCGCGGCGCGCTTCACAAAGCCGTTTCCATACAGGCGATTGATCGATACTGTCTGACATTGCCGAAAGCGGTTCAAGATGCGGACCTGGTCATGTTGGCCACGCCGATCGGAACCTTTGAACCGCTTTGCCGAATGATGGCTCCCCATCTGAAAGAAGGAGCGATCGTGACGGATGCGGGGAGCGCCAAAGGCGACATGGTTCGAAATATCGAGGCACTCATGCCGCCACACGCTGATTTTGTCGGGGGGCATCCGATTGCAGGCCGGGAAAAATCGGGTATCATGGCGGCCACGGGGGTGCTTTTCAAGGGGAGCCGGACGCTTCTGACCCCAACACCGGAAACAAACGCGGAAGCCCTCAAAAAGGTTAGAATCTTGTGGGAGTCCGTCGGGTCGAAGGTCTCTGAAATTGATCCTTACGACCATGACCGGATTTTAAGTTCCGTGAGTCATCTGCCCCATGTCGTGGCCTACGCCCTGATGGAAATGTTGACGCATCCGAGAATCGCCCCGCTGAACCCCGTCCAATATTCAGCGGGCGGATTGCGGGATTTTACCCGGATCGCTGCCAGTTCCCCGGAAATGTGGCGCGATATCTTTCTGGCGAACAAGGAAGCCGTGATTGAGGGCATCGACATCTATCAGGAAACCCTTGAGAAGATCAAAAAGAAAATCTTAAATGACGATGGCGACGGCATGATTGAAATCTTCAAACGCGCCAACGACATCCGTGAACAGGCGACACGATGACTTCCTCTCATGGGCTTAAGCCCGCACAAATCCCGTCCTTGAGGGGTGTGATTGCAATTCCCGGTGATAAATCCATCACACACCGCGCCATTATTTTATCCGCGCTGGCGAGGGGGAAAAGCCAAATCAGAGGCTATCTCCCTTCGGAGGATTGCGAGCGAACGCTTGCGGCGTTTCAGGCTATGGGGATTTCAATTCAGGCAGGAGAGGAAGGGGGTATCCCGACTCTTGAAGTCGAGGGAAAGGGCTTGCACGGCCTCACCGAACCTGAAGACGTGATTGACTGCGGCAATTCCGGAACGACCATGCGTCTTATGGCGGGTCTGTTGTCCGGTCAACTTTTTTTCTCTGTCTTAACCGGGGACACTTCTCTTCGAAAACGGCCTATGCGCCGGATCGTTGATCCTCTTCGTTTAATGGGGGGCAAGATCGACGGCCGCGCTGCGGGCAGTCAGGCTCCCTTGGCCATCTCCGGCAAGCCCTTAAGCCCGATTCGCTACAAACTTCCGATCGCAAGCGCCCAGGTGAAATCGGCCATTTTACTGGCGGGACTGACGGTACGCGGCCGAACGACGATTCAGGAGCCGGGGCCTTCACGGGATCACACGGAGCGCATGTTCGCGTATTTCGGTATTGATTTCAAAAAAGAGGGAAACGCCCTTTCCATTTCAGGCGGCGTGTCATTTGACGCAAAAAATATCCACGTTCCGGGGGATCTGTCTTCCGCCGCCTTTTTCCTCGTGGCCGGGTCAATCCTTCCGGACTCTGAAATCATGCTTCGCAATGTGGGAGTCAACCCGTCGCGTGCCGGTATTTTAGAGGTACTGAAAGACATGGGCGCCGATATTACCCTTCGGCCCTGTGAGTCTGTATCGAACGAGCCGGTCGCGGATCTGATTGTCCGTTCGGCACCACTGAAGGGCACCCTTGTCGATGGCGCGCTCATGACGAGTGTGTTGGACGAATTCCCCATTCTCTGCATCGCTGCGGCCCGCGCCGAGGGAAAAACGGTTTTTCGTAATGCGGGAGAACTTCGCTTTAAAGAGAGCGACCGGATTGAACGGATGGCGGCGGGCCTGAGAGGCATGGGGGTCGCCGTCAAAACCGATGCCGATAGTATGGAGATCGAAGGACGGCCTGATTGGAAGGGAACGCACTGCCGGACAGACGGAGATCACCGAATCGCGATGTCGATGACTGTGGCGGGTCTGCTTGCAAAAGGCGGCAACACGGTCGATAACCTGGAATGCATCAAAACCTCTTTCCCGGATTTTTTAAGTCTGCTTTCCAGCCTGGCTTCGGCTTGACCACGTCTTCCCCGAAAAATCAATTGCGTCAAAAACAGGTTATTACGATTGACGGCCCGGCGGGTGCCGGGAAAAGCAGCGCGGCGCGGCTTTTATCCGAGCGGCTGGGGTATCTGTATCTCGATACAGGCGCGCTCTACCGGGCGCTGGCCTGGAAAATTATACAGAAAAAGATCGGACTTGACGACGCATCAAAAATCGCCTCATTTTGCCGACCGCTTGATATTCAACTGTTAATCAATGGGGCGCGAAACGAGGTCTGGGTCGATGCGGAGCATGTTACGCCTTTTCTTCGATCACCCGAAGTCAGCCATGTGGCTTCCGTCATTGCCGCCATGCCCGCCGTACGGGACAAGCTGTTGTCCGTACAACGTGAAATCGGGGCTCAGGGAGGCGTCGTGGCCGAGGGCCGGGACACAGGAACGGTGGTCTTCCCCAATGCGGACATCAAATTTTTTCTGGACGCGAACCCCGCGGTTCGAGGAAACCGGCGGCATAAAGATCTGTTGGAACAGGGGATTTTAAACGATTTATCCAAAACGAAGCAGGATCTTGAGCGGCGGGATCATCAGGATCGAAATCGCTCTGTTGCGCCTTTGTCGAAAGATAAGGCGGCCATCGTCATTGATTCAACGGCACTCAGTTTAACCGAGGTCGTCGAAAAGATGCTGACTCTTGTCTAGGAAGATGAGAATGTGCTGATAATCCGTAATGTGTAGCGGCATGGGGGATCCCGCCCGAAAATTCCGCCAATTATGATGCTGTATCAAGTTGCTCACGTTGTCGTCTATTGTTTCGCAAGGCTGTTTTTTCGATTGAAAATTTTCGGGGTTGAGCATGTGCCGAACGCTGGTGGCGCGATTGTGTGCGCGAATCACAACAGCTATTTTGATATCCCTTTTCTGGGTTGCGCCCTGCCCCGGCCCGCGGATAATATTGCGAAAACCGAATTGTTTCGAAATAAAATTGTGGGATATTTTTTCAGAAAACTGGGCGGATTTCCGGTGCGCCGCGGAAAGGCCGATCATCACGCGATGAAGGAAGCGCTTCAACGGCTGAAATCGGGGCGGCTTCTCTCCATATACCCCGAAGGAACACGGAGCAGGGATGGAGCGCTTCAAAAAGGCAAGGCCGGTATCGGGATGCTGGTTACGGCATCAGGGGTGAGAGTCATTCCCGCCTTTATACAGGGGACGCAGCGTGTCCGGCCTTTTCGTCGGGTGATTGTGTGTTTTGGAAAACCCATCGATTTTAGTGAACTGATTGAAAATGCGAGTAAAGAAGGGATGCATACCAAAATACTTTATGGTACAATCGCGTCCAGAGTCATGGACGAAATCGCCATCCTTAAAAAACAAATCGAAAAGAAGGCTTTTTCAGATAAAGCCATGAACAGCCTTGGGAGGTCTTGATGGAAGTGGTGCTTGCGGAGCATGCCGGGTATTGCTTTGGCGTAAAGCGCGCGGTGAAGCTCGCGAATGACGCGGCGGATTCCGAAACCGAACATGTCCAAAGCCTCGGCCCCTTGATCCATAATCCGCAAGTCGTCAACGAACTGGCCGAAAAGGGGGTCCGAAAGGTGGATTCACTGGATGAAATCGACGATGGCATCGTCATTTTTCGATCCCACGGTGTTTCCACGCCAAAGCTGATGGACGATGCGCTTGAAAAGGGGCTTGAAGTTGTGGATGCAACCTGTCCCTTTGTCACCAACGCTCAACGCTATGCCAAGCAGCTTGTCGATGAAGGCTACCAGGTGGTCATGGTCGGGAACCGGCATCACCCGGAGACGCAAAGCGTGCTGGGGCACGCGGGGGGCGATATTCTGGTGACAGAGTCCTTTGACGAGATTAAATCTTTGCTGAACCGGTTTCCAAAAAAACGGCTGGGGATCATTTCTCAAACCACACAGACCTATGGAAAGTTTTCCGAGATTGTCGTACAATGCCTGAAAATCTGCGAGGAAGTCAAAATTTTTAATACAATCTGCTATGCGACGGAGGACCGGCAGACCACGGCGCAGGCGCTTGCACAAAAAGTAGAGGCGATGGTGGTCGTTGGCGGGAGAAATTCCGCGAATACAACGCACCTGGCGGAGATCTGCGCGAGCAAAAACATTCCTGTTTACCACATCGAAACAGAGGAAGAGATCAGGCCGGACTGGTTTGCCTCGATGGCGTCAGTGGGTGTGACGGCCGGGGCCTCCACGCCTGATTGGATTATTAACAATGTCATTGATTCTTTGAAAAGAATATAAACAACTAAGGAGAAGACCATTCTCATGGGGAAAGTGAAGAGAAAAAGAGCATTTGAAGCGGACGAAATGACCGAGGAAGCACGTCAAAACCGGATCGCGCAGGAAGCCCTCTATGCAAAAACATTTGAGGACAAGGAAGAGGGTTCTGTGCTGGACGGGACGATTCTGGCCTTTGAAGGCGGAAACGTGCTGGTCGATGTCGGCTACAAATCCGAAGGTGTGATTCCCAAGGAGGAATTCAAGCCGGAGGAATATGCTGAATTGAAGGTCGGAGGCCAGGTCACGGTCTACCTGGAAGAGCGGGAGGACGCAGAAGGCAACATCGTTCTTTCAAAGGAAAAGGCCGACCGGATGCGTATTTGGAAGGAAATTGAGGAAATCTACAACAAAGAAGCCGTCGTTGAAGCAAAAGTCCTGTCCCGCATTAAAGGCGGGATGATTGTGGATATCGGCGTAAAGGCCTTCCTCCCCGGCTCTCAGATTGATCTTCGCCCTGTTCGCAATCTCGAGCGTCTCATTGGGGAAACCTATCCAATGAAGATCATTAAAATGAATCACAAACGCGGCAACATCGTCGTCTCCCGTCGGGTTTTACTGGAAGAGTCACGGGAAAAACGCAGAGAGCTGACGCTTTCCTCTCTGCGTGAAGGTCAAATCATCGAAGGTATTGTAAAAAATATCACTGAGTACGGGGCCTTTATTGACTTAGGCGGAATTGACGGCCTGCTCCATATTACCGACATGTCCTGGGGCCGGGTCGGGCACCCTTCGGAATTATTTATCGTCGGGGATAAAGTCTCTGTCGTGGTATTGAAATATGACAAAACCTCCGGCCGGGTGTCTCTCGGCACCAAGCAGAAAACGCCTGATCCCTGGGGAGAAGTCGAAACAAAATATTCCGCAAAGACAAAGGTCATCGGGAAAGTCGTGAGTCTGACGGACTATGGGGCTTTCGTCGAACTCGAGCCCGGCATCGAAGGCTTGGTACATATTTCCGAGATGTCCTGGGCACACGAAGTGAAGCATCCCTCCCGGCTCGTTTCTGTTGGAGAGACCGTCGCCGCGGTGATCCTCAGCGTGGACAGAAAGGCCAGAAAAATTTCCTTGGGGATGAAACAGATCGAGCCGAATCCCTGGGATCTCGTCGAACAGCAGTATCCTGCGGGAAGCGTCATTAAAGATAAGGAAATCCGGAGTATTACGGACTTCGGCGTTTTTGTCGGTCTCGAGGAAGGCATTGACGGCCTGATTCATATTTCGGATATTTCATGGACGCGCCATGTCAAACACCCCTCCGAGGTCTTTAAAAAAGGGCAAGTGATTGATGCCGTGGTCTTAAAGGTTGATCCTGAGAAGGAACGCATTTCGCTTGGCTACAAGCAGTTGACCGCCGATCCCTGGGAGCAGGATATTCCGAAACGCTTTCGCAAGGGGACGGTTGTCAAGGGCAAGGTTATTAAAATTACCGATTTCGGTATTTTTGTCGAACTCGAAGAAGGAGTTGAAGGGCTTGTCCACATCAGCGAAACCGGTGTTGAACCCCCGAACCGTGTTGAGGATGTCTATCATATCGGCGGTAATGTTGAAGCTAAAATCGCGCGGATCGACTTGGGCGACCGGAAAATTGCGTTGACCATCAAAGGCCTGACTCGCGATTCCGATAAACACGCTCTCGATACCTTTCATCGTTCGCAGGGCGAGCTGGATCAGTCGCTTGGGGCCATGATTGCAAATAAGATTAAAGAGAAGAATGGAGATTCTGCGGAGGGTGCCACGGAAAAGGAACCTGCCTCTTGATCTCCGAGGATATCCTATTGATGAACGCTTCAATGAGGTAGCCGGGTGCGGGGTAAGATTTCTCCGTTGCCCACATCCATCAGACAGAGAAGACGCTTGGCCTATCGAAAGCCTATTCTGATTGGAAGTCTGTATTTCCTCGTTTTTTCGTTGCTGTTTTTTGCGTTCGCCTATTGGCGTGCCTCAAGCGGGGGTGGGAGTGCGGTCTGGGGTGCTGGTGGCAAGATTGCCCTGATTCGTGTCGAGGGGGTCATCGCCGATTCCCGGAGTATCGTCAAAGATCTGCGTCGGTATCGTAATCGTCCCGATATCGAGGCCATCCTCATCCGCATTGACAGCCCCGGCGGTGCCGTTGCCCCTTCACAGGAAATCTATGATGAATTGCTCGACATTCAAAATGAAGGCGTCAAAAAGCTTGCCGCTTCGATGGGAACCGTCGCGGCATCCGGCGGATATTATATCGCCAGCGCAACCGATTTGATCTTTGCAAATCCGGGAACCTTGACGGGCAGCATCGGGGTCATTATGGAGTTGACCAATGTTGAAGGCCTGCTCCAAAAGATCGGCGTTGAAGGGGTGATTATCAAAAGCGGCAAAAACAAGGATGTGGGGTCCCCTTTTCGCAAGATGAAAAAAGAAGAACGGGCGCTGCTTCAACACGTTTTGGATGATGTGCACAGCCAGTTTATCGAGGCGGTCGCCCGAGGGCGGTCAATGGATATCGAGACCGTCCGGGAGTTGGCCGACGGTCGTATTTTTACAGGAAGACAGGCCAGGGAAGCCGGGCTTGTGGATGAACTGGGGAGCCTGCAAGCCACCATTCAAAAACTTGCGGAAATGGCCGGGATCGAAGGAGAGCCGCAGATTGTGGAATCCCGTGAACGGCCTTCCTTCCTGGAACTACTCGAAACACGCGTTTTGGGATCCTTTGAAACCGTCCGATTTCCAGCGGTGTCATCCATCGGGATGCACTATTTGTTTTCTTTTTAGTCTCCGTTGAAAAACAACCAGGATAAGAGGGAAAATCATGACGAAAGCTGAATTGATCGATAAAGTTGCCTTGGATTACACATCGCTGACACGCCGACAAGTTGAAATTCTGGTAAATACGATTTTTGACAGCATTAAAGAGACCTTGGCCAGCGGGGATAAAATCGAAATCCGGGGGTTCGGCAGCTTCCGCCTCCGGCATCGGAGAATGCGGGAAGGCCGCAACCCCAAAACAGGCACCATCGTCACCGTCCCCTCTAAAAAAGTCCCTTTCTTCAAAGCCGGCAAGGAACTCAGAGCCCTCGTCGATCATGGCTGATTAAAACCCTCAATCTTTATTTTACTTTCAAAATCCTGCTTTTGTTTGGGAAGTTTCTCATTCACTGCAAGGATTACCATGAATACCTTAAAGAGGATAGTGCTTCTCCTTTCTGTTTTTATATTTCTCGTTGTATCCAATGTCCATGCGAGGGAACAGAGCCTTTGCCCACTTCAACAGGGAGCGTTCAGTGTAAATTCATGGGCTGCTTCCGGAAACCCAAGAGAGTACGGAGTAATCATAAGGACTGTTCTGGGATATTTACGCATGCGGAGGCAGGAGGGATTACTCAGGAACAGTAGCGATATTAACTGCTATGACAGCTTCATCGGTTCCAATTTGGTCAAACCCAGACTTGTCCACTCGGTGTACGGAGGCCAAACCCGATTGTTTCTACAGTAAAAACAATTGAAGAGCCGGATGCGGTAAAATTCATTCCGCACGGTTTGGTGAAAGCGCTCGGCGATCCCGTTTGTCTGCGGGTTTTTGGCTTTTGTTCTTGTGTGTTCAATTTCATTGAGCTGCAAATAGAGCCGATACGGATGACGGTCCTCCCGGGCCGCGCAGTACTCCGTGCCCCGGTCGGTGAGGATCCTGAGCACAGGAATCCCCTTCTCCTCGAAGAAGGGCAGGACTTTGTCATTGAGGCAATCCGCCGCCCGGACCTGGCCGTAGGCCGGGCACTCAATCGCCATCCGAACAACGGCTTCTTCCACTTCCGGAGCAACACGGTTCTTCATGCAGGGTTTTCTTCGGTTCTTCTCTTTCAGACCCTCTATGCCCTTTTCATCATAGGCCTTTTTAATGTCGTAAAAATTCTACCGCGACACGTCCATCACCCGGCAGGCCTCCGAGACATTCTTTAAATATTCGCCCAACTCCAGCAAATTCATTTTTCTTTTGATAAGCTTCATTTCCGTGGTCATGGTTTCCTCCTTTTTGACCGGGGGATCCATCCCTTTTCTGTTGTTGTTTTCAGGAGGAACCTGTCCACAGCCTCTCAAACCCTGTCAAGACAAGTTAAATCGTTGGCCAATCATCGCCTGGTTCAGATCCAAATTCTGTTTAATTTAAATCGGCGATACATCACTATTTGTCTAAAAGTGCCCTGAACGAGACTTGGGTCAACAGATTTCTCCTGATTAAACAAACTGCTGGGGGTCGATTTCGATATCCAGGCGTACCCCTTTTCCAATACCTCTTCGCCAGGCCTGTGAGACAGTTTTCAGAACGGGGGCGATTTTTCGCTGGTCTTCCCCTTTGAGCAAGATTTGATAGCGGTACTCTTCCCGCAAACGCAGCAATGGGGCGGGCGCGGGGCCCAGCATTTTGATATCGCTCCCTCGAATCGCTTTTTCAATGGTTTTGCCTAAAACCGCCGCCGCATTACCTGCGGTCTCCTCCGACTTGTGCCGCAGCAGCAGTAAGGCCAGGCGGCAAAACGGTGGATACCGCATTGCCTCTCGCGAGGCAATCGACTCCTGATAAAAACGGACGTAATCTTGAGAAACGGCCGACTGTATGGCCGGGTCTTCCTTTCGAAAAGTTTGAACAATAACCTCCCCGGAATGCGCGCCCCGCCCCGCGCGCCCCGCAACCTGTGTCAGCAACTGGAACGTCCGCTCCGACGCCCGAAAATCCGGCACATGCAACGACATATCGGCGGAAATCACACCCACAAGCGTGACCTTTGGGAAATCATGTCCTTTGACAATCATTTGCGTACCGATCAAAATATCAATCCCTCCTTTCGCCATTGTGCTTAATATTTCAGCATAGGCCCCTTTTTGTTGAGTCGTGTCCCGATCCAGCCTTGCGACGCGGGCGGAGGGGAAGAGATACCGCACGCTTTCTTCGATCTGCTCCGTGCCAATCCCCAGGGCATTCAGATGCGCGCCGTGGCATTCCGAACAAAACGACGGCGGGTTCTTCTGAACACCACAGTAATGGCAAACCAGTTGATTGAGACGTTTATGAAAAGTTAAAGAAACCGTGCAGCGATGACAGACCGGGGTGAAACCGCAATCCTGACACAAAAGAAAAGGGGAAAACCCTCTGCGATTAACAAAGAGTAGTGACTGCTCATTTTTCGCCAGGCGCGTCTTTATGGCGTCGTACAGCGCCTTTGTAAAAAAAGGGCGAACCCAAGACGCCTTTTCTTTCAGATTCACGAGACGGACAGCGGGCAAGGACCGCGTGTCGATGCGATCCGGCAAGAGAAGTTTTCTATATTTGCCGATTTCAGAATTAAAGTAGGACTCAAAAGAAGGTGTCGCAGAGCCCAAAATGACAACACTTTTTTCATCACGCCCACGAACCAGGGCCGCATCCCGGCCATGATAGCGGCTCCCCTCCTCCTGCCGGTAGGATGAATCATGTTCTTCGTCTATTATGATCACGCCCACGTCTTCAAGCGGCGCGAAAATCGCCGAGCGCGCGCCGATCACGACCTCGGCTTCCCCGGCTTGAATCCGCCGCCACTCATCAAAACGCTCTCCACCGGAAAGACCGCTGTGAAGCAGGGCGACTTTCTCTTCAAAGCGCTCCTGAAAACGCGCCGAGATGTGCGTCGTCAGCCCAATCTCCGGCAATAGCAAAATCGCGCCCCGGCCCTGTTTCAGCACAATCTCAACAGCATTTAAATAGACCTCTGTTTTTCCGCTTCCGGTGATGCCATGCAGCAGGAAGGGGGAGAAGCATTTCTCTACAACAGCCTTCCCGATTTCCCGTACAGCCCGTGCTTGTTCAGTATTCAAAGAAATATCGCCCTTTTTGGGAAAGGCCTCTCCCCTATCCGGCCTTCTCAAAACGGATTCCTTTTCCAGGGCAATCGCACCCTTCTCGACGAGACGTTTCAAAGCCGGGCGCAGAGCGGTATCGAAGCCCGCCGTAGCGAGACGTCCTCCGGACGCAATGAGCCGACCAAGAACTTCCGCCTGGCGCGGCGCGGCTTTTTGAAACGAAGCCACCGCCTCTTTTGCCTCCACCATATCCCATTTTAATACCGCGTTTTTTAGAATCTTTGGCCGGATCGGAGGGAGTCCCAGCTCCCACTGCTCCCGGAGAAGACCTTGTTTTTTCAAGTTCGGGAATACCCGGCCCAAGCCCCGGCCAAGGTTCTTTCGAATCTCACTCTCCCGGCATGGCCCCTTTTCAAGCAATAGATTGATCACGGCCTTGCCGGATGCGGAACGGCCTTGCCACTGACGCGCTTTTTCCCGGTCCACCAGCGAAAACCGTCTGCGCGGCACGGCGTGAATGCCTTTCGGAAGCGCGGTTTTCAATACGCCTCCCAAAGGGGTCTGATAGTATTCGGAAATCCAGCAGAGTAATTTAAAGAGTTTGGGGTGAAACAAGCTGTCTTCGTCAAGACAGGCGATCACGGGCTTTGTCAGCGAGACGTCGGGCCGCGCAATTTCACGGATGAAATAAGCCACCCGCCGCCCCCGGCCGAAGGGCACGAGGATGCGCGCGCCAGGCATCATTTTTTGATTTAGCCGTTCGGGAGGCAGATGGTAATGGAAGCGTCCGTCTGTTTCGGGAAGCACGCATTCGAGAAATTGAAGCGGCACGGGCCTCATTAATGCGCAACGGCGGGTGCGAACAAGTCTTCATAGGCCTGATGCACCTGTCTTGTATGACGTCGAAGATCCGAGTGCAACCGCTCAGCCGGGGATTCCGGGCCGTCTTTGTCATAACCCAGCCTCCGCGCCAGGGTTTCGACTTCTGCGGGATTCGTCGGCAACAGATGGGTTTGACGATCATTCAGCATTTGGAGCTTGTTCTCCACGTTTCTCAAAAAACGATAGGCATTGATGAGAGCGGCTGTCGTTTCGGCCGGTAAAAGGTTGTTTCTCCCCAGTCTTTTCAGGGCGGAAATGGTGCCTCTGTGATGGAGGGCCGCATTACGGCAGCCGTGTTGAAGCTGGAGCGTTTGCACGATAAACTCAATCTCCCGGATGCCTCCGAATCCCCGTTTCACGTCGAGATAAAGCTGTTTGCGCAACTCCACGGTTTCGTCGATTCTTTTTTTGAAGCATCTGATTTCATGTACTTCGCCCGCGCCACAGGGTTTTTCAAACACGAAGGGATCGACCAATGAGAGGAAGGCCTTTCCCAGCGTCCGGTCGCCGGAAACCGTCCGGGCCCGCAACAGGACCATGCGCTCCCAGGTCGCCCCACGTTTTTGATAATAGCGCCGATAGCCTTCCAAAGGTTGGGTGATGAGGCCCATCTCGCCCTCTGGTCTCAGCCGCAAATCGACACGGTAGACATAGCCTTCCCCAGTGGGCTGGTTTAAGGCGGCCGTTACCGTCTTGGCCAGCCGCTCGTAATAAACGGCATTTTGAACGGATGTTCCCCGCCCGCCATCCGTTTCTCCCTCCCGGCTGTCGTATACATAGATTAAATCCACATCCGAGCTAAAGTTCAGCTCCCGGCTCCCCAGCTTGCCCAGGGCGATGACAGCAAACCCGGCCATCGGCCCGCGTTTTTCCCGCATGCCAGGGCTTAATGTCGGCCTGCCGTGCTTCCGGCGCAGGTCCTGTTCACACACCGCATGCGCCTTTTCGATCAACACATCCGCCAGGTTGGACACCTCCTTTAAGGTTTCCTCGATTTTGGCCGCCCCCACCAGGTCCCGCACCCCGATGCGGAGAATTTCCTTCCGTTTAAAGATACGCAAGACATCGCATTGCCCGTCCTTCGTTTTCGCGATACGCAACGCGGCCGAGAGCTCCCTTTTAAGAGATGCCTTGGATTTTTTCCCTTCGAGCACCGGCAGACTGAACACCCAGTAAAAATAGCCCGGATTACGAACCAGAATATCCGCGAAAAAGGGGCTTGCCCCAAAAACAAAGGCTGCGTGATACAGCGTCAAGGGGGAGTGTTTGAGGTGGGACAACAGTTCGATTTTACTGAAAGCAGCCTGCGTGAAGCGCTCGAAATTGTGCAGGCTCAAATCCGGATCCGGCGATTCGGAAAAAGCGGTCAAGGCCTCTTCGATCATCTCCGACAACAGCAGGCGCTCCCTGGGGTTTTCCGCAATGGCCTGGAGGTTGGCGTCCGCCTTCAAGGATTCGCGGAAACCGTAGGGCCGGAGCAGAGTGGCGACCTCCGTGTCGGAAAGGGTTTTGGCGAGGAGAAGATCTTTCGGCTTGAGTTGGACTTTTTTCATGATTCGATGGCATTATACGCTCCGGAAAAAAGGAGTGCAATTTTGACGAAAAAGGCTCTGCTCAAACAGATCATCAAAGAAACCCCCGGCTTGGATCCGTCCTTTGTTAAAAACCTGCTTGACTCGATGGACAGAGACTACCTGAAAGAGTGCGGCAGTTCGGAGATTGCGGAACATATCGTAATGGTGCAGTCGCTTTCTCCTGAAAACCTGGTGCAACTCAGGATCAAGGCATCCGGCCCGCGCCGCTACAAAGTCACCGTCGTCGCCTTCGATTATTTTTCGGAGTTCTCGATAATCTGTGGACTTTTTTCCTCCTTGGGTTTCAATATTATTGGCGGCAATGTACAAACCCTTTCCGGCCTGCGGGGGCGTAAAAAAATCATCGATCTTTTTGAGATACAACCTATCGGTAACGGAATATTTGACACACAAAAACAAGCTGTTTTTACGACTGAACTTAAAGCTCTGATTGAGCTTTTGGAGCAGGCGCATTTTCGTGAAGCCCGAAGCCGTGTCAATCAACGCTTGATCTCGCATATCGGACAAACGCAGGATCAGCTCTATACCGAAGGTTTGCTGAAAGGCTTGTTACGGCCCATCCAAATCCGCTTCGATAACAGCAGATCAAAACACTGGACAATCTTGAATATCCACGGACAGGACACGCCCGCCTTTCTGTACGCCTTTTCCAATGCCCTGGCCATGAGGAATATCTATATTTATAAAATCAAGATTTTGCATGAGCCAGATCAAATCCACGACCGGCTCTATATCGCCAACCGCCAAGGGCGAAAAATCACGCGGAATCACGAAAAGAAGGCGCTTCAAATCGCCGCGGTTCTCATCAAGCAGTTCACCCATTTTTTGCCTGCCGCGCCGGACCCGGCCATGGCCATCACGCACTTCGATCAATTTTTGGACAAGATTCTGGAAACCGCGAACGCACGGCCCTTGATCGCCTTCCTCAAACAGGAAGAAACCATGAAACTGCTTGCGCGTTTTTTTGGGACAAGCAATTTTTTGTGGGAGGATTTTTTAAGAATACGCTTTGATACGCTCTTTCCCATTTTGGAACAATTTCGAGGAAAGGCGCTGATCGTTTCGAAGGACACCCTGCGCCGAAATCTGAATAAACGTCTTCAATCCGCAGACGATTTTAAAGCAAAGCAAACCATTGTCAACACCTACAAGGACGAAGAACTTTTCCGGATTGACCTCCGTCATCTGCACGAACCAGCCAAACACCTCCTTCAATTTTCGGAGGCCCTGACCCGCCTGGCCGAGGTCATCGTTTCTGTGACACTTAAAACCTGCATGGCGCATCTCGACGAAAAATACGGCGTCCCCCGACTTGAAAATGGACGGCGCGCGCCTTTTACCGTTTTCGGACTGGGTAAATTCGGGGGCCGGGAACTCGGTTACGCCTCGGACATCGAACTGATCTTCGTTTACGGCGAAAATGGCCGAACTGGCAGCGTCCATTCCGTTGACAGCGGTCTTTACTTTGAAGCACTCGCCCAGGAAATCGTTAAATTTATAGAGGCGCGGCAGGCCGGTATTTTTCAAATCGACACCCGGCTCCGGCCCTACGGAAAGTCCGGCCGCTGGGCCACTTCATTTAAACAATTTGAATCTTATTATTCGTCGGCGGGGAAGGCCGCTCCCTTTGAAAGACAAGCCTTGATTAAACTCCGGGCCGTCGCGGGAAGCCGGGCACTGGGACATAAATGCCTGGCGGCGCGGGACCGCTTTGTGTACAGCGGATCGGCTTGGGAAAAGACCGACGCAGTCGAGTTAAGGGCGCTTCAGCTTGACGAACTCGTTCCCAAAGGACGCGTGAATGTGAAGTACAGCCCCGGCGGACTGGTGGAAATCGAATACCTCACCCAATACCTTCAGATCATCCACGGACACGCCCTCCCCGCCCTGCGGACGCCCAATACGCTGGAAGCCCTGGATGCGCTTTCAAAAGCGGCAGTGATTGACACAGACACGCATCACTGTCTCAAGAAAAACTACCTTTTTTTAAGGTTCCTTGTGGATGCGCTCCGCATCGTCCGGGGGAATGCGAAGGATCTGCTTCTCCCTGATGCGAAGAGCGACGAATTTGTTTTTCTGGCGCGTCGCATGGGCTTCGCGAAAAAAAACTGGCGGCTCGGCGGGCGGCGTCTGGCCGACACCATTTCAAAAAACATGGCGGAAGTCCATCGGCACTACGAAGGTTTTAACCAACCATCCCCAACAAGACACTAAAAAATGAACATGGTCTTTCTCTGTGCCTATCTCAGTGCACTTTAGATAGCAACACTTCTTTAAATCTAAACACACTCAAAACCTCATCTACTACCAAATCAGCAAGCAACGGGGAATACAACCCGAAGCGATTGAG
>JBHHXB010000017.1:0-20501 GCA_046756825.1 Nitrospiria bacterium
TTCCTATCTTGACTGCACTGTCTCAAGCAGGGCCTTTCCCCAAAGCATGTGGACGCGCCCTGTCGGGTGAATTTCGTCGAAGTAGGCGAATTGATCGAAGCTTGCTCCGAAATGACAGTCGGGATGAAAGGTGAAGGTCACGCTGCTGAAGCAGGCGTCGGTGGTGTTGTTGAGCCCGAAGGCCGCTGGGTGCGCCAGAATGTTGTTGAAAAAGGCGAAGGTGTCGAATTCAATAAAGTCGATGCCCAGCGCTCTCTCTAGTTTCTTGAGGCGTCTCGCCAATTTTCTGTTAAAACGCCGTGTTTTTTTCATCGTTTTCTTGATGAGGGCTTTGTCCCCCGTCATGTCCGCGATGAGGGCGGTTTCGGGAATCGCGCCGACGTCGGGCAGGTTCAGCACCATGATGTTCCGCGCCCCGGCGGCGGCCAGACGCTCAAGGTTCATGGCCGTCATGTCGGCGGCGCTTTCGATAATCCGCCGCGCAGTGGCATTATTCGGCGCGTCCCGTGCGTCGCGCACATCGTTCCCGCCGATGCCCACGAGATACAAGGCGTCCGGCGGGGCCGTCCCGCCGTGGTTCAACAGAAATGCTCCGACCTGGGTCGTCAGATCAATCAGTCCGGCGGTGTGCGCCCGCGCGGCGGCAACGGCGTAGTTTTTCCCCGCTGCCGCTCCGCTGAAATGAAGCGAGGGCGCGGCCGTGAGCCCCAGCCCCTCGGCCAGCACGTCGGCGGCCACCGGGCCGTTCGTAATGCGGTTCATGAAAAAGGGCGGTGGAAGTGGCGAACCGCCTAGGGAAGCGAAGTTCCCCGTGTCTTCCAGGCTGTCTCCAAAAATAATCAGCTCACTAAACGCCTGTGCCGAAGCTACTGAGAAAAGGAACAGGGACAAACAAACGACGATGCGGGACAAGCCTTTTTTTGTCATGATGTTGACCTCCTTTCGTTTTGAGCGGCGCGCGGGTCGCGCCGCCTGCGTGCTGTCTGAAGCGTGGTGTTATGGACACAAAAAAGGAAGGGGCCGAACGACCCCTTCCTTTTTTGTGTGGTACGGATTGACTTCGTATTTGTTGTTCCTTCTGTTACGCCGCTCCGCTCAGCACGGCGTTGAGGGTTGCGCTGGGACGCATGGCCTGCGTCGCTTTTTCCGAGTTCGGGCGATAGTAGCCGCCGAGATCGACGGACTCGCCCTGTGCGGCAAGCAACTCCTCGTTAATCTTCGCTTCGTTTTTGCTCAATGCCTGGGCGATTGGCGCAAAGTGGGCTTGAAGATCTTTGTCCTCCGTTTGCGCGGCCATGGCCTCGGCCCAATAAAGCGCGAGATAAAAATGACTGCCCCGGTTGTCGATTTCGTTGACCTTGCGGGAGGGCGACTTGTTGGTATCCAGAAATTTCCCGGTCGCCCGGTCGAGGGCCTCGCCCAGGATTTTCGCCTTCGGGTTCTGACTGGCCTTGCTCAAGTGTTCCAGAGACGCGGCGAGCGCCAAAAATTCGCCCAGGGAGTCCCATCGTAAATGCCCTTCCGCCTCGAGCTGCTGGACATGCTTGGGAGCCGAGCCGCCCGCGCCGGTTTCAAAAAGCCCGCCGCCGTTCATCAGCGGAACGATGGAAAGCATTTTGGCGCTGGTGCCTAGTTCCAGAATGGGGAAGAGATCCGTGTTGTAGTCCCTGAGCACGTTTCCGGTCACGGAGATGGTGTCTTTTCCGTCCTTGATACGCTCCAGCGAAAAACGCGTGGCTTCGACCGGAGACATGATGCGGATGTCCAAACCCTCCGTGTCGTGATCCGGCAAGTAGGCCTTCACTTTTTTGATCAGCTGCGCGTCGTGTGCCCGGTTTTCGTTCAACCAAAACACGGCGGGTGCGCCGGTGGCCCTGGCGCGGTTGACGGCCAGCTTGACCCAGTCCTGTATCGGCGCGTCCTTGACCTGGCAGGCTCGCCAGATATCGCCTTTTTCCACCGCGTGTTCAAGCAGGGTCTGTCCCGCGCTGTTCACAACGCGGATGATCCCGTCTCCGGGGGCTTGAAAAGTCTTGTCGTGAGAGCCGTATTCCTCCGCCTTTTTCGCCATGAGGCCGACATTGGGGACACTGCCCATCGTGGCGGGGTTGAAGGCACCGTGTTTTTTGCAAAAGGAGATGACCTCCTGATAGACTCCGGCGTAGCTGCTGTCCGGGATGGTGGCCTTGCAGTCGTGAAGCTCACCGTCGGGGCCCCACATTTGACCGGATTCGCGGATCATGGCGGGCATGGAGGCATCGATGATGATGTCGCTGGGAACGTGCAGGTTGGTGATGCCTTTGTCCGAATTCACCATCGCCAGTTCGGGCCGGTTTTTGTAACAGGCCTGAATGTCGCCTTCGATTTCTTTTTGTTGGTCTTCCGGCAGGTTTTTGATTTTCGCATACAAATCACCCAGGCCGTTGTTGGGATCGACGCTCAGTTTTTCCAGCGTGTCGGCGTGCTTTTCGAAAACGTCCTTGAAGTAGACAGTGACCGCGTTGCCGAAAATGATGGGATCGGAAACCTTCATCATCGTGGCTTTCATGTGGAGCGAGAAAAGGATGCCCTGCGCCTTGGCGTCCTCAATCTGCGCTTCAAGAAATTCACGCAGTGCGCGGCGGCTCATGAAGGTGGCGTCCATGACTTCCCCGGCTTGAAGCGGCACCTTTTCCTTGAGTACGGTGACCGCGCCCCCCTGATCGACAAACTCGATGCGGGCGTCCGTGGCCTCGGAGACCGTGACCGACTTTTCATTGTTGCGGAAGTCACCGGCGGTCATGTGCGCGACGTGGGTTTTGGAATCGGCCGTCCATGCGCCCATGCGGTGCGGGTTCTTTTTGGCGTATGCCTTGACCGAAAGCGGTGCCCTCCTGTCCGAGTTCCCTTCTCTTAAAACGGGGTTGACGGCGCTCCCGAGCACCTTGGCGTAGCGGGTTTTAATGGCTTTCTCCGCCTCGGTTTTCGGCTCCTCGGGGTAGTCGGGGATGTTGTAGCCTTTTTCCTGCAACTCTTTAATCGCCGCTTTTAATTGCGGGATGGACGCGCTGATGTTCGGCAACTTGATGATATTGGCTTCGGGCGTTTTCGCCAATTCGCCCAAGGCTGTCAGCTCGTCCGGAATGCGCTGCGCTTCGGTGAGGTTTTCGGGGAAATTCGCGATGATCCGTCCTGAAAGCGAAATATCCCGTTTTTCAACGGCGACGCCGCAAGGTCCTGCAAAAGCCTCGATCATGGGTAAAAAAGAATAGGTGGCCAATGCAGGCGCTTCATCTGTCTCTGTGTAAATAATCTTGGGTTTTTGTGTCTGCATGTTTTTCCTTAAATCGTTGAGGTGGTCATTACGAAATGACAAGTTAAATTTTTCGCTTTGAGCTTTACCTAGCGATGTACGGGGCTAGTAGGCTATCTAGTAAGGCATTGGGGACGGCCTTGTCAACTTTTTCTGCTCGAAATTGAAGGGGCGGTGTATGTTCTCACGGATTTTCCGTTTTCTGCGGGACCTCAATAAAGAGTGTCATGCCTTTTCCTTGGTTTTTCTTGAAATAGAGTCTTCCCCCGTGAAGGGTGATGATTTGATGCGAGATTGCAAGGCCCAGCCCCGTACCCCCGCGCTTTGTCGTGAAAAAAGGCAGAAAAACCTTGTCCAACTGCTCCGGTGCGATACCGATACCCGTGTCCTTGATCTGAATCGTAAAATGTTTCTTGGAGATCCGTGCCCGAATTTCCAGTGTGCCCTCCCCTTTCATGGATTGAAGCGAATTTTTTAAGCCGTTCAGCAACACCTGGTGGATGGCGTCCGGGTCTACGACGACCGGTGGAAGGTCTTTGGGAATGTCGCATTGGATGTTGAGGTGTGGGTGTTGATCGGGAAGCACGGCGAAGGTCAGGGCATTTTCGATCAATGCCTTTGCGGAAACCGATTCGCGTTGGAGTTCGGGCGGTTTTGAAAACGCAAGAAATTCGGTGAGAAAATGGTTTAAACGCTGGACTTCCGCAGTGACGGCCTCGGCGAGTTTTTTTTGCGATTCGTCTTTCGTTTTTTGCGCGAGATGCTGTACGAGGGACTGAATGACGGCAAGTGGATTTCGGATCTCGTGCGCGACACCTGCGGACAAGGCCCTCAGCGCGGCTATTTGTTCCAGCAGCGCGGGATCGTTTTCGGTGTTGTTCCGCTCGGGCATACGCCAAGGATACTCCGGGACTGAAAATGCGCCGACATGCTGTGGGGCATTTTTTGAAGGCGGCGTTCTCCTAAATAGCATAACGGCACGTCCCCATCAAGCGGGCCTCGGATCTTCACCGCAAAATTAGGTTGACAAGGCTTGGGGAACCTACTTAGAATTTCGAAATTTTGTAAGGCTACTGGTCTGTCCAAATCAGTGATATACGCTGGAAGTTTTTGTTTGTTTGCAGGATGTTGGGTGTTTTTCTCGAAAATTGAAACAGTGAAATTAGCGGAGGCGGTAAGATGGCAAAGGTACTAGAAGGGCCCGGAATGGGGCTTCTTTCAAAATGGGGGATGGCGGTGCCGCATTATGTGGTGATCACGGACGCGGCGCAGCTTGACAGTTTGTCGCAGGCCAATTCCTGGCTTCGGGAGTCGAAACTCGTGGTCAAGGCGCATGAGGCCATCGGCGGGCGGATGAAGCTGGGTTTGGTGAAAGTTGGGCTGGACTTGGCGGGAGCGCGCGCGGCTGCCGGGGAAATGCTCGGAAAAGAGGTTGCCGAGGTCAATATTTCTCAGGTGATTATTTCCGAAATGGTGGATCACGAAGCGGAATACTACGTCGCGGTAAAATCGACGCGCTCCGGCGCGGAGCTGCTCTTGGCGGCCATGGGCGGCATCGAGGTCGAGGCCAATTGGGAGAAAGTTCAAAAACTGGAAATCCCCTTGGGAGCAGACCCGAGTCAGGCTGAAGTGGAAACGCTGGCGAAGTCGGCCGGTTTTAGCGGTGAATTGGCCCCGAAAGTCGCTGAATTTTCGATCAAGCTGTTTCAGTGCTATGACCAGGAAGACGGAAACTACATGGAGATCAACCCCCTGGTGGTTCGAACCGCGACGGGCGAGCTGACGGCCCTGGATGCCGTGACGATGGTGGACGGCGACGCCCGTTTCCGTCATCCCGACTGGAATTTCAGCTTTGCCTCCGAGTTTGGCCGTCCCTATAGCGACAATGAAAAAACCATTATGGAAATCGACAGCCGGGTCAAGGGCTCCGTCAAATTTATCGAAATTCCCGGCGGCGACACAGCCCTGTTGCCTGCGGGCGGAGGCGCGTCCGTTTATTATTCCGATGCCGTGCTGGCGATGGGAGGCACGCTTGCGAATTACTCCGAGTATTCCGGCGATCCGCCCGATTGGGCGGTGGAGGCCCTCACGGAAAAGGTTTGTTCGCTGAAGGGTATTAAACGAATCATTGTCGGGGGCGCGATCGCTAATTTTACCAACGTCAAAAAAACCTTTTCGGGCATCATCAACGGTTTTCGGAAGGCCAAGGCCGAGGGAAAGCTGGAGGGCGTCGAAATTTGGGTGCGGCGCGGCGGTCCATATGAAAAAGAGGGGCTCGCGGCGATGAAAGCCTTGGAGGAAGAAGGATTTAATATCCACGTCTATGACCGTTATACCCCTCTGACCGATATTGTGGACTATGCAGTTAAAGGAGTGAAAGCATGAGTATTCTTGCGAATAAAGAGACCCGTGTCGTGATTTCAGGCGGGCCGGCGGGGACCAATGCGGCGAAACGCATGGCGGAGTTTTGTCACTTAAGCCGTCTGCCTTTCAATGTATCCGCCTTTGTTTTTCCCCCGGATGCGGGAAAGACTGTTGAGATTCCCTTTGGCAGTGAATTGCTCTCCGTGCCGGTGTTTAAAACCGTCGCGGACGCCACAAAGGCCTTCCCGGAAATTAACGCCTCACTCATTTATATCGGGCCCAGCCGTGCTTACGCGGGGACGATGGAAGCCTTGGCGGAGCCGAACATTCAACTGGTTTCGATGATTACGGAAGGCGTGCCCGAGAAGGATGCGAAAAAACTCCGCATCGAGGCGGAAAAGCTGGGGAAGACCTTCAACGGCCCTTCGTCCATCGGTATCGTCTCGGCGGGGGAGGCCCGGCTGGGCGTCATCGGCGGCTCCTTCGACAACCTTGTGCTGTGCAGGCTTCACCGTCAGGGCTCCTTCGGTGTGATTACCAAATCCGGCGGGCTTTCGAATGAAATTATGTGGATTTGCAGCCAGTTCGCGGACGGCATTACGACGGCCATCGGCATCGGCGGAGACACCTACCCCGGTTCGGATTTCTCGACCTACCTGGAAATGTTCGAAAAGGATCCTCAAACCAAGGCCGTTGTCATGGTTGGAGAAATGGGGGGCGATCTGGAAGAGCTGGCCGCCGCCTGGTATGCCGAGAAACCCCGCCGGATCAAGCTGATCGCCGTCGTGTCCGGCTACTGTCAGGAGCAGTTGCCCAAGGGCATGAAGTTTGGACACGCGGGTGCGAAGGAAGGCCTGCACGGAGAAGGCTCGGCGCGGAGCAAGGCCGAGGCGCTGCGGTCGGCGGGCGCGATTGTCCCGGCGACTTTTGGCGGATTGGGGCCGGCCATTAAGAAAACCTATGAAGAAATTCTGGCGAGCGGCGAGGTGCAGCCGATTGACGAGGAGGCGCATGCCCCCCGGCATCTGCCGAAGCCCATCGAAACGGCTATCAAGGACGGCGATGTGTTCGCGGAGCCGCTCGTCAAATCGACGATCTGCGACGACCGGGGCGAAGAGCCGCTTTACAGCGGCTATCCTGCCTCCGAGCTCATCAACAAGGGCTATCAAATCCCGCATGTCATTGGTCTTTTGTGGGATAAGCGGCTGGTGACGCCGGTTGAGGCGGAGATCATTAAGCGCATTGTGATTTTATCCGCGGATCACGGCCCCTGCGTCTCCGGCGCGTTGGTGACGATTGTCGCGGCCTGCGCGGGGATTCAAATGGCCCAGGCGGTCGCGGCAGGTATGATTATGATCGGCCCCCGCTTCGGCGGTGCGGTGACCGGCGCCGGAAAATGGTTCAGTTATGCGGTCAAAAACAATATGACTGTGGATGAATTTCTCGCGTATATGAAAAAGAATGTCGGTCCCGTTCCGGGGATCGGGCATCGCGTGAAGTCCGTGCGTAATCCGGACAAGCGGGTGAAGGAGCTGATCAGCTATGTGAAATCCACGGGCATTCCCACGCCGCATCTGGATTTCGCACTGGCGGTGGAAGAACGGACGACGGCTAAAAAAGACACCCTGATTTTAAATGTGGACGGGACGATGGCGGCGATTTTGGTCGATCTCTCCTTTCCCGTAGAGGCGCTCAACGGATTTTTCATTCTGTCAAGAACCATCGGTCTGATTGGACACTGGATTGATCAGAACCGGCAGGGGAGCCGTCTCATTCGTCTTTTCAGGTACCTGGCGAATTATACGACCGGAAAAAGAAGAGAGGTGCCGCCGCTCGACACATAAAAACGGCGTAAGCCTTGGGAGCGGCTGGCGAGGCTTGATCTCTCGGTACCGCTCTATTAGAATCAAAATCCCCTTTCCATCGCCTGGGCGGGCGTGTTGATGGCATGGAAGGGAACAAGTTTGGAGGACGTTGATATGTCAGCGCAAGCAATCGAAAAGCAGTATCAGGAAATGCGGGCTCGGGTGGATGCGATGCGGGAGCGCCTGGGCCGCCCCTTGACCCTGGCGGAAAAAATCCTGTTTTCTCATTTGGATGATCCCGGCAATCAGGTTTTGGAACGCGGAAAGGCGCAGTTGGCCCTCAAGCCGGACCGGGTGGCCATGCAGGACGCGACGGCGCAGATGGCCATGCTGCAGTTTATTCAGGCCAAGAAAAAGAAGGCTGCCGTTCCCAGCACGATTCACTGCGATCATTTGATTCGCGCGCAGAGCGGTGCGAAGGAGGATATTGAACGGGCAATCTCGGAAAACCGGGAAGTTTACGACTTCCTGGCCTCGGCTGCGAACAAGTACGGTATCGGATTCTGGAAGCCGGGCGCGGGCATTATCCATCAGGTCGTGCTTGAAAATTACGCCTATCCGGGCGGGTTGATTATCGGGACGGATTCCCACACACCAAATGGCGGCGGCTTGGGTATGCTGGCCATCGGCGTCGGCGGCGCGGACGCCGGCGAGGTGATGGCGGGTCTCCCGTGGGAAGTGCTGCAACCCAGGCTCCTGGGTGTCCGTTTGACGGGTTCGCTCAACGGCTGGACGGCCGCGAAAGACGTTATTCTCTATCTTTGCGGGCTGCTCACCACCAAGGGCGGCACGAATAAAATTGTTGAATACTTCGGTCCGGGTGCCGAGACCATCAGCGCAACCGGAAAGGGGACCATTACCAATATGGGAGCCGAATTGGGCGCGACCACCTCGGTTTTCCCTTATGACCCAAAAATGGCGGCCTATCTCAAAATCACGGGCCGTGAAGATATCGCGGCGCTGGCGGATGCGAACAAGGATATTTTGACCGCCGACCCCGAGGCTTTGGCCGATCCGGAGCGCTATTATGACGAGGTCGTGGAAGTCAACCTGTCCGAGTTGGAGCCGCACGTCGTCGGCCCGCATTCGCCCGACCTGGCGCGGCCCATTTCGAAATTGGGGGAAGAGGCGAAACGGGAGGGTTATCCGATGACGGTGTCCGCCGCCCTGATTGGAAGCTGTACCAATTCATCATACGAGGATATTACCCGCGCGGCGCATATCGCCCGCCAAGGTCTCAAGGCGGGTCTGAAGGCCAAGGGAGAATTTCTTGTCTCGCCGGGTTCCGAGCGGATCTACCATACGATGATCCGCGACGGGTTTTTGAATACCTTTGAAGAGATGGGCGGCAAGGTCTTGGCGAACGCCTGCGGCCCGTGCATCGGTCAGTGGCAGCGGGAAGATAAGAAGAAGGGCGAGCCCAACTCCATCATCAGTTCGTTTAACCGAAATTTTCGGGGCCGAAACGACGCCAACCCGGAAACCCTGTCCTTCTTGAGCAGCCCGGAGATGGTGACGGTCATGGCCTTTTCGGGGGCGCTGGATTTCAACCCCTTGACGGACAGCCTCACGGCGGCGGACGGGACACAGATTCAATTCGAGCCGCCCGTTGGAGAGGAGCTTCCCTCTGAAGGTTTTGCAACAGGCGAGGAAGGCTACATTGAATCCGCCGAGGACGGCGAAGGGGTTTCAGTCATTGTTTCCGACGACAGCGAGCGCTTGCAGCTCTTATCTCCCTTCCCGACATGGGATGGCGGAGACTTTGAAGGTTTGCCCGTCTTGCTCAAGGTTCAGGGGAAATGTACGACAGATCATATCTCCCCCGCAGGCCCGTGGCTGCGTTACCGGGGGCATTTGGACCGGATCAGCGACAACATGTTCCTTGGCGCGAACAATGTGTTTGCGAGCGCACCCGGCAGGGCCAATGATGTCTTGTCCGGCGAAAAGGATTTGACGCCTTCGCAGGTCGCGCGGCGCTACAAGTTGAAGGGCCAGGGCTCGATCGTCATCGGTGATGAAAATTACGGTGAAGGCAGCTCCCGTGAGCACGCCGCCATGTCGCCGCGCTTTCTGGGTGTCAAGGTGGTGATCACGAAGAGCTTTGCCCGGATTCACGAAACCAACCTGAAAAAACAGGGTGTCTTGCCTTTAACTTTCGCCGATCCCGCGGATTGGGAGAAAATCGGAGAGACCGACCGCGTGAGCGTCGTGGGGCTGTCCGGCTTGGCGCCGGGCAAGCCGGTGGACATGGTCGTTCACAAAGACGGCGAGGATGTGCGTATTCAGACGAACCACAGCCTCACCGAAAAGCAGTTGGCCTGGTTTAAAGCGGGCTCCGCGTTAAATGCTTTGAACGCATAAGGTCCGATTGATGACGACATCCTCCGTGCAAGAAAAAGCGCCGCAAACCGTGATGGTTGAAATTATGGGGAAGCAATATCAAGTGCCCGAAGGGGTGACGATGTTGCAGGCGATGTGGCGCACGGGGCATAAAGTGATACGCGGCGCGGGCTGTCTCGGCGGAATCTGCGGTGCGTGTCCCACAAAATACCGGACGAGGAAGGCGTCGAAGGTCAAAACAGCACTGGCCTGTCAAACACAGGTCGAGGACGGCATGTCCTTCTCCCTCATCGCATCCTACTATCCTAATCAAAAGGTCGCGTATCGCTTTGAGGATGTGAAGGACCCCAAACAGGATCTGTTTCGGTTTTATCCCGAAACCGCGCTTTGCCGGAATTGCGACGCCTGCACGCAGGCCTGCCCGAAAGGGATCGACGTGCGGACGGGGGTTTGGAAGGCGGCCTTTGGTGATTTCAAGGAGGGTGCGGAACTGTTCACGTCCTGTGTCATGTGCAGTTTGTGCGTGCCGGTTTGTATTGCCGATATTGTGCCCAATCAAGTGGGGCTGTACATGCGCCGGGCCCAAGGGGTCTTTTACGAGAAAGAGATTTCCGAGTTAACCAGCCGTCTCGAGGAAATTGATCAAGGAAAATATGATGCGGAGTGGGAACGGCTGCTGAGTCTTTCCGACGAAGCCATCGAGTCCGAACCGGCGGTCTGAGCAGCGGTCCGGTTTGTATCAATAAGGGGGGAGTGCTAAGATTTCAAACCCTGTGACGATTACGGTCGATGACACAAAGCACGCCGTCCCGGAAGGTATCACGGTCATTCAAGCGATGTGGCATTTGGGCCGTTCGCTGATCCACGGCGTCGGCTGTCTCGGGGGCGCGTGCGGGGCCTGCGCCATTATGACCCGGCTTCCGGGGCAAATGCTGCCCAAGACCGCCTTGGCCTGTCAGACCATGGTGTCCGATGGAATGAACATCACCTTCCTTTCGCCCGATTCCTCGAAAAAAGCCATTGCTCGGCTTCCGGACGAGATGCCGACGCGCGATCATTTATTTCAGCATTACCCGGAAACAAGACGCTGCGTGGCCTGTCAGGCCTGTTCGTCCGCCTGTCCGCAAGACATTGATGTGATGGTGGGCGTGCGGGAGATGCTGATTGGCGATCTTGCGGCCGTGGCAGAGCGATTTACGTCGTGTGTTATGTGTGGTTTGTGTGCGGCGGTTTGTGAATCACGGGTTCGGCCTCATCGTGTGGGGCTGTATGCGCGCCGTCTGCACGGCGCATTTTACCCCAAGGCCCCGGCTCAGTTGATCGACCGCATTGAAGAAATCAGCGCGGGCCGCTACCAGCCGGAATGGGGCGATGCCATGCAAATGACAGGGAATGGATAAAGGACGTCTCGAATGACTGAAGTCGAAGCATCAAAAAAACGAGTCAATGATTCCCGCGCCGGACGGAAGGATCAGGATATGCCCCGTCTTTCCTCGGAAGAGAAGGCCGTCCTGGTTCACCGATATCATCCTGATTATAAAAAAGAGGCCTACGATACGATCCGCATTGGCCCGAACAAGGGTGAACGGACCGTCCATGAGGTCGTGCGTCTTCTTGAAGGGGAAAGCCCCTTCACAGGACGGGACATCTCTCTGATTCCGACATATCAAGTCGATGTGCTGATCGTGGGCGGCGGCGGTGCGGGCGCGACAGCCGCTTTGGCAGCCAAGGCCGCCGGAATGAATATCTTGATGACAACAAAACTCCGCCTGGGCGATTCCAATACCGTCATGGCCGAGGGAGGGATGCAGGTGGCGGTATCGCCGGAGGATTCCCCCGTGCGTCATTTTGTGGATTCGCTCAAGGGCGGGCAAATGGCCAATGACCGGACTCTTTTAAAGGCCCTGGTCGAGGAGGGGCCTGCCATTGCGAAATGGCTGATCGACATCGGCGTGCTCTTTGACCGGGAGGACGACGGCAACCTCAGCTTGCGGGCGGGCGGGGGCAGCAGCCTGCCGCGTTTGCTTCGTTGCAAGGATTACACGGGTCTCGAAATGATGCGTGTCTTAAAAGACGCCGTCCTGAATGAAGAGGTTCAGCTTCTGGAGTTTTCGCCGGTGCTTGAACTCTTGACCGACGGTGCGGGCACTTGTACCGGCGCCATCCTGAAAAATCTGGATACCGATCAATTGATTGTCGTGCAGGCCAAAACCGTGATATTGGCGACCGGCGGCATTGGCCGTCTCCATATTCAGGGTTTCCCCACCAGCAATCACTACGGCGCGACGGGAGACGCCCTGTCGATGTCCTATCGCGCCGGGGCCGTGCTCACGCTTCAGGATACCTTTCAGTATCATCCGACGGGTTCGGTTTTTCCCGAGGCGATGGCGGGGCTCTTGGTCACGGAGGCGATTCGGTCCTCCGGAGCGCATCTTTTGAATGTGAACGGAGAGCGTTTTGTGTATGAATTGGAAACGCGCGACGCCGTGGCCTCCGCTGTCATCCGGGAATGTCAGGAAGGCCGGGGTGTCGAGACCCCCGCCGGTCGCAAGGGGGTTTGGCTGGACATGCCCCTGGTGGATGTGATTCACGGCGAGGGAACGCTAAAAAACCGCTTTCCCAATATGGTGCGGCAGTTTTCCCGCTATGAAATCGACATTGAAAAAGAACCGGTGCTCATTTACCCAACGCTGCATTATCAAAACGGCGGGGTGAAAATTGATGTGGAGGGCGAATCGACCCTGAAAAATCTGTTTGTCGCGGGCGAGGCCTCGGGCGGTATTCACGGCCGGAACCGGCTCATGGGCAATTCCCTGCTCGACATTATTGTTTATGGGAAGCGGGCCGGCTCGGCGGCCTCAAAGAGGGCGGCCCAGGCGGATTTCGGGAGCTTGACCTTAAATCACCTCGCACCCTTTGAGGAAGAAAGAAAAACAGCCGGTGTGGTTTCAAACGTTGTTTCTCCGATGCTGTTTCCGGATTATGTGAATAAGGATTAAGCAGGGCGCTGGCTTAAATCATGAGGAGGAAGAGATGAACTTTCTAAAATTGATCGCGGTTGCGGGGGCCCTGTTTTTAGGGGTTGCGCCGGTTTGGGCGGAGACGGCGAGAACGCCTTCGGCAAAAGGGGCGACGGTTTATATTATTTCACCCGCGCACGGTGAAACCGTTTCAGGTGACGTCACCGTGAAATTTGGTTTGCGGGGCATGGGAGTCGCTCCGGCGGGTACGGGTAAGGCCAACACCGGTCATCACCACTTGATGATCGATGGCAAGGCCCTGCCCGCGATGGATCAGCCCATGAGCAAAAAGGCAGTCAAGCACTTTGGTGGTGGTCAGACGGAGGTGGTGCTGTCACTCGCGCCGGGGATGCATACCCTCCAGTTGATTCTAGGGGACAAGGCCCATGTGCCGCATGAGCCGCCAGTGGTTTCAAAACAGATTACCATTCACGTGAAATAATAAGGATAACTATGAATATTCATGAATACCAGGCGAAGGCCCTCTTTTCAAAATATCAGGTTCCGGTGCCCAAGGGCGGTGTGGCCTTTTCTCCGGAAGAAGCGGTGACCGTGGCCGGATCTCTGGAAACACCCGTCTGCGTCGTCAAGGCGCAGATTCACGCCGGAGGCCGGGGAAAGGCCGGGGGCGTGAAGTTGGCGAAATCCCGTGACGAGGTGACGCCCCTGGCGAACGAGATTCTCGGGAAAATTTTGGTGACACCGCAGACCGGGCCCGAGGGGAAGGAAGTCAAGAAGCTCTTGATTGAGGAAGGCGCGGACATTCAAAACGAGTTGTATCTCAGCCTCGTGGCGGACCGCGGCAGCGGATCAGTCGTGATTATCGCCAGTACGGAGGGCGGGATGGAGATTGAGGAAGTGGCCGAAGCCACGCCCGAAAAAATCATCCGCTGTCTGGTCGATCCCGTACTGGGGTTTCAGGCCTATCAGGGCCGGTCGGTTGCCTTTCAGATGGGGCTCCCCAAGGAGGTCATCGGTCAATTCGTGAAGTTGTTGGCGAACCTCTACCGGCTTTTTACGGAAAAGAACGCCATGCAAATCGAGATTAATCCCTTGATCATCACCGGCGATAAACGCCTGATCGCCCTCGATGCGAAGGTGGGCTTCGACGACAGCGCCCTCTTCAAAAATCCCGATATTAACGAGTTGCGGGATTTGGACGAGGAAGATCCCCTTGAGACACGCGCGGGCCAGCACGGCCTGAACTACGTCAAACTCGACGGCAACATTGGCTGCATGGTCAACGGCGCGGGACTTGCGATGTCCACGATGGATGTGATCAAACTCGCGGGCTCGGAGCCGGCCAACTTTTTGGATGTTGGCGGGGGGGCCTCGAAAGAGACTGTGAAGCAGGCCTTTCAGATTTTGTTGGATGATCCAAACGTCAAAGGCGTTTTCGTCAATATTTTCGGTGGCATCGTGCGCTGCGAGCGGATCGCGGGCGGTATCATCGAGGCGGCAAAGGAGGTCTCGCTGAACGTGCCCCTGGTCGTGCGTCTCGAAGGAACAAACGCGAAGGAGGCGAAGGAAATGCTGGCCGCCTCCGATATCGAATTGATCGTGGCCGATACCCTTTGGGACGGCGCGCAAAAGATCGTGGCGGCGGTGAGCTGATTCTTGGAATTTAAAAGTTAAAAGTAAGGAGTTTCGATGTCTATTCTGGTCAATAAAGACACGCGTGTTTTGGTACAGGGTATTACGGGAAAGGAAGGGTCTTTTCATGCAACGGCCTGCAAGGCCTACGGCACGCAGGTCGTTGCGGGTGTGACCCCCGGCAAGGGCGGGAGTGACTTTGAGGGTATTCCGGTATTTAATACCGTCGAGGCCGCCGTGCGGAAAACCGATGCTGATGTCGCTCTGATTTTCGTGCCGCCGCCCTTTGCTGCGGATGCGATCATGGAATCGGCGGAGGCGGGTGTGCCCCTGATTATCTGCATCACCGAAGGGATTCCTTTGATGGACATGATGCGGGTCAAGCGGTTTTTGGCCGGGAAACCCGTTCGCTTGATCGGCCCGAACTGCCCGGGTATTATCACGCCGGGAGAATGCAAAATCGGCATCATGCCGGGTTTCATCCACAAAAAAGGCAAAGTCGGCGTCGTGTCCCGAAGCGGCACGCTGACCTATGAGGCTGTTTTGCAATTGACTGAGTTGGGCCTGGGGCAATCGACCTGTATCGGCATCGGCGGCGACCCCGTGAATGGGACGAATTTTATTGATGTCCTGGAAATGTTTGAAAAAGACGGCGAAACCGAGGCCATCGTGATGATCGGCGAAATCGGGGGGGACGCCGAGGAAGCGGCCGCGGACTATATCAAAAAAAATGTGACGAAGCCGGTGGCGGCCTTTATCGCAGGCATGACTGCCCCGCCGGGCCGAAGAATGGGACACGCGGGGGCCATTATTTCCGGCGGGAAGGGGACAGCGGCGGACAAAATGTCCGCGCTTGAGTCGGCGGACGTGACGGTCGTGAAAAACCCGGCCTTGATCGGGGAAGCGATCGCGAAACGTCTCTAATAAATATGTTGACGGCAGTGACGGAAGCGCGGGTGCGTCATGCATGGGACATCCCGCCCGCAGAAGCCGTTCAAGTTCAGCGTCGTCTTCACCCGAAACTCATCCTCGATACAGCCCCCGGCATCGTCAACATCCTCGCGGGGGTGGATGTCTCTTTTTCACGTCATTCCAAAACATTGTATGCGGCCATTGTCCTGCTCGATCTCACTCGGCCGGTTTTTTCAAAAAACGGTAAACAGATTGCCAGCTTTGAAATCCTCGAAACGGTCTCGACCTCGCTTCATGTTGATTTTCCCTATATTCCCGGTTTGCTGTCGTTTCGAGAAGCGCCCGTCGTGCTGAAGGCCTGGGAAAAATTGCGTCACCGGCCGGACTGCCTCATCTGCGACGGGCAAGGCATCGCCCACCCCCGGCGTTTCGGCCTGGCCTCCCACTTAGGTTTACTGCTGGATCTCCCCGCAATCGGCTGCGCCAAGTCCCGCCTGTGCGGCACCTATCAGATGCCGGGAGTGGAGAAGGGGGATTGTGCGGATTTGACGGATGAAGATGAAGTGATTGGTGCGGTTTTGCGCACGCGAAAGGGCGTCAAGCCTGTTTTTGTTTCGCAGGGCCACCGCATGACCTTGAGGCGCGCGGTCGAAATCGTGCTGTCGGCCCTGGGCCGCTATCGTCTTCCGGAGGCCACGCGCATGGCTCACCACGCGGTCAATGCCGCTCGTCGGGAGGGCGCGGCGTGAGTGAATGGATGCAAGCCGTTCTCCTGGGGCTGGTGGAAGGGCTGACCGAATTCATCCCGGTGTCCTCGACAGGGCACTTGATCGTCGCCGGGGATTTGCTTAAGTTTCAAGGGGAAAAGGCCGCGACCTTTGACGTGTTTATTCAATTGGGCGCGATTTTGGCGGTTGTGTTGATCTATCACGAAAAATTTTTAGGGCTCCTTGATTTTAAAAGCAAGGCGGGTTTTTCCGGCGTGGGCGGTATCCGTCTGCTGGCCTTGACGACCGCCCCCGCGCTGGTGGTTGGCGCGCTGATTCATTCCTACATCAAAACGCACTTGTTTAACCCAACGACGGTGGCTTTTGGTCTGGGTTTGGGCGGGGCGGTCATGATTTTGGCGGAGCGGCATCTCCCCACGCCAGCGGAGACGGCGCTCGATCAGATCAAGCCGAGAGAGGCCCTCTACGTCGGCTTGTTTCAGTGCCTTGCGATGTGGCCGGGGGTGTCGCGCTCCGGGGCGACGATTATCGGTGGCATGATGATCGGCCTGCACCGGAGGATTGCCTCCGAATATTCGTTTTTGGCGGCCGTGCCGGTCATGTGCGCCGCGACAATTTTTGACCTTTATAAAAGCTGGCGGTTTTTGACGCCTTCGGATATCCCGACCTTCGCCATCGGCTTTGTTGTCTCGTTTATCTCGGCATGGTTTGCCGTAAAATTTTTCCTGCGTCTCATCAGCACGCACACCCTGAAGGCCTTCGGTTGGTACCGTATCGCGGTGGCCCTGCTTATTTTGGGCTTTGTGTAGCGGACTTTTGCCGCGGATGAAAAGATGTCTGAGTTAAGCCCTCTTGAAATCGAGCGCGGCTTTCCTTTTTTGTTGCCGCCCTCCGCTCGCGAGGCCAGGGAGGCCTTCTTGGCGCATGGTGTGGTCAAACGCTTTCCTTCGGGACAGTTCGTCTGTTGGGAGGGGGATGTCTGCGCACAGCTGGCCGTTGTGCTGTCCGGCACGGTGCGTGTGTACAAGGTCGGCGAAAGCGGCCGGGAAATCACGCTGTACCGGATCGAGGAAAACGGCAGCTGTGTTTTGACCGCGTCGTGCATTTTGAGCCACATTCGTTTTCCGGCCCTGGCCGTCGTGGAACAGGATGTGCGGGCGGCCTTAATCCCCGCTTCGGTGCTGCGCGACTGGATTCAAAAATACGACGTGTGGCGGGTGTATGTGTTCGAGTTGATGTCGAAGCGGCTCGCGGATGTGATCGCCACCGTCGAGGAAATCGCTTTCCGCCGTGTGGATGTGCGGATCGCCGAATTTTTGGCCGCCCGTGCCGGAGACCGGGAGTGCGTCACTGTCACTCATCAAGAGATCGCCTCGGAGCTGGGAACGGCCCGCGAAGTGGTGAGCCGCATCCTCAAGGACTTCGAACGGGCGGGCCTGATTTCCTTGTCACGCGGCGCGATTATTGTCCTCGATAAGGCCGCGTTGCTTCGCCGGGCACAGGCCGACCAAGCTCTGTGACATCGTCACAGACACGCGCTCTTCTTTTTGTCATCATACGGCTGAAAGTGAGTGAACCATTCATTGTGATGTCAAAAGGAGGTGGGGCATGAAATGTAATCTGGGAAAATCCGATCGTATCATCCGGTTTCTGGCCGGGTCGCTGTTTATTGGTCTGGGCGTTTATTTCATTAGTTGGTGGGGCGCGGTTGGCGGTATTCTGGTGTTCACTGCGGCTGTCGGTTGGTGTCCGCTGTACTTGCCCTTCGGCTTGTCCAGCTGTTCGAGCAAAAGCTAGAACGTAAAGCCGCTTTAGTGTGACGGTGCGCGCGCCGTCCTGCCACGGCCTTTCTCACGAAGGACGGCGGGGCCGGCGCTGCGCACGGCCCACAGCAGGCCGAGGTGGGGCGGAAGGGCGAGGGAGATGATTTCGGCGTTTGTCTGGTCAAAAACGGGGAGGGCCTGCAGGATGAAGCCGAGCATCGAAAGGGCTGTCACGGCGTAGAGGCATTTCATCCCCGTTTTGGAAAGCCGTCCGCGAAACAGCAGAACCGCGAGAAAGCCCGCCAGGATCAGGGAAAGCGGGTTGAACTGCAGAATGTTTTCGTTCCAATGCCCGAAGCGGTGTTCGGTGAAACCCCAGATGACGACGAGTATTATTCCGATCCCCCCCGACAGCAACGCCCAAAGCGCCCCGAACAAGCCGAGCAAAAGACGGGCGGGGCGTTTTCCGGCCGCGCTCAAATACCCCAAAGTTGCGAACAACAGCCCCAAGGACGCGCTGACGGGCAGAAAAAAGTACAAATACGAACGCAGCGTCTCGGGCTCCGTGATTTTGGAGGAGCTGTAAATAAACTTGTCCGATTTCACCAGGGGCGCGCCGCCGGGGAGTTTTATGGTATTGAGGTGGCGGCGGAGCGACATGGGCGTAAACATGTCCCGCCAGATGGAGATCTCCTCATCTGCGGGGTGCCCCAGCCCGAGCTGGATGCCGAGATAGGGCAGCGGCATCATTTGCAGTAGACGGCGCGTGTTCGAGCGGAAGCTTTTTCCGCTTCCCCGTCCCTCCGCCGCTTGTTTGATGGCCCCGCCCAGGACGGCGTCCAGTGCGTCGCGCGCACGTGTGGAGCAATTGTCCAAATAATAATCGTAGCGGTAGATCCTGTTTCCTTCCGAGTCATTCTTCTTTAAAAGCCGGACGAGGGCGTTTTTTTGATCGGCGATCAGGTTGATTTCCTGCACCCAAATACTGCGATTGCTTTCCATGTTGTACTGAAAAAATTGCGGCGCCGCGATGCTGCCGATGGAATAATCCATGTAACCTTTCAGAAATTTGGGCCAGAAATTCTCGGACTGAAAATCAAACAGGCCCCAGTGGTACACGCGGTCAAAGCCCTTTTCCTCGTCGCGAATCCAAATGCCGTTGTGCCCGAAGCGCTCCCAAACCAGCTCCCCCGGCCCGATGGTCACGAGAAAAACCTCGGTTCCTGGACTTAAGTCCTCTGTCCGCGCATGTGCCCGCGCCGGGGAGAGCGCCATCGAAGTGATCATACTCAAGAGCGCGGCGAATAAAAAGACCTTCCACGCGCGGCCTATGGTCCTCAGATCTTGTTCAAGGGATTGGTTCAAAGCGACCTTGCAAGGGCTGTGTGTGCCCGCCCGAAAATAAACAGGGAGGTTTTACCTTGCCCAAAGGCCGATGTCAAGGAGGGATTGGCGCGGCGCAGGCGAGCCACTGGCGGGAAAGAGGCTCTTTCCCGCCAGTGGATTGGGGCTACTTCAATGCGGAGAGGTCGGCTCCGAAATTGATGTGGTAGGCCTTCCCGTCGATGACCAGGGCGGGCACGGATTTGACCCCCGCGCTTTCGGCCTCCGAAACACGGGTCTTGTTCTCGCCGAGATGGACGTGTTCGACGTTATATACATTCGGGTCGAGGGCCTTGGCGATGTTTTGTTCGGCATCCTGACAGACCGGGCATCCGGCGTGGTAAAACGTGGCGTGTTTTTTCACGGTATTCTCCTTAAATTTTAGGGTTGGATTTTTTCCTGAACAGCATTGATCGTCGCGGAAGCGGTAAACTTGTCACCGTTGAGCGTGTGCAGTGCGACACCGCTTCCTGTGAAGTTCACGGTTGAGGAGTTGGTTGCCTTTACGTCGCTAGAGAACTGCATGACGGATATGGCGTATTTTTTCCCGCCGATGTCTCCCACCAAAACACTTCCGTACGCGGTACCGGGTTCTTTATTCAGTTGGTACTCATGGAAAACGACGACTTCCACGGGTTTGCTGGCCGTAAAGGTCAGCGTGCCGGTGAAAATTTTGCCGGGATCGGGCGGCAGAAGGAGGGCGAGCTGGTGCGCTCCATGCCCGGGAATCGGATCGGTGACGGAAGTCAGTGTGACTTGCCGAATGACCTTATTTGCTCCACCGGCGGTCGCTGTTGAAATGGCGGCGAATAAGGGAATAATCAGTACGGCGATGAGGACGAACAGCCCTTTATGCCGAGAGATGTTTTTTTGTGTCATTTGGCGCTCTCCTTGAATTAACAGGCTCCTGTTGCAAACAATGGCCTGGCGGTTGATCTTCATTACGATGGGAGTATAATGCCCCCGAGACGCCCTCGAACAGTATGCACAAAGTGGTTTCCTAGGTACGAAACGGTATAAAATGATGAAAACAAACGAGAAAAAAATTTCGAAAATTCAAAGTCCTCTTTCGGTCGGGGCCATGCTGGAAAGCATCGTGGGCTGCAAGTGGTCGCTCCGCGTCATGCAGCTGGTTCGAGAAGAGGTCAAACGTCCCGGCGAGATGCAGCGGCGCACGCCCGGTTTGTCGGCCAAGGTGCTGAATGAACGCCTGAACAAACTCATGCGCTTCGGCATACTAG
>JBHHXB010000018.1:0-20402 GCA_046756825.1 Nitrospiria bacterium
CGCCGATGCTGCTGGTTAAGCTCACCGTACCGCCGATTTTTCCGATATTTGTTTTGACCACGTCCATGCCAACCCCCCGCCCGGAGACGTTGGTCACTTTCCGGGCCGTGGACAAACCCGGATGAAAAATGAGGTTCAAGGCCTCTCTTTCCGACATTTTTCCGGCCCGCTCAGGACTGATCAGTTCCTTTTCAAGGGCCTTGGCCTTGACGCGCCCGACATCAATCCCGGCGCCGTCGTCCGAAATTTGAATAATGATGTGGCCGCCTTCGTGATAGGATCTGAGTAACAGGATTCCTTTTTCCTTCTTCCCCGCCGCTTTACGACGATCCGGTGTCTCTATGCCGTGATCCACCGCGTTTCGAATGATGTGGGTCATCGGGTCCCTGATGGCCTCTAAAAGCGTCTTGTCGAGTTCCGTCTCCGCCCCTTCCATCACCAATTCAACAGACTTGCCATTGGCGTGGGCCAGATCACGAACCACACGCGGGAACTTGTCCCAGATATTTTTTATCGGCTGCATCCGTGTTTTCATGACGGTGGATTGAAGCTCCGTCGTAATGAGGTTGACCTGCTGCACGGTTTCGTTATTGAACTTTTCGGGGGAGGAATGTCCCTGATCCCGCACTTGCTGTAACAACTGATTTCTCGATAAAACCAGCTCACCCACAAGGTTGATCAGTCGATCCAGAAGGGTGACGTCAACGCGAATCGTGGAATCCGAGAGCGCGGGTTTATTCTGCTCCACATTTGAGCGCTTTGGTTTTTCGGCCCGATTCGGGGGCTCTGCAGGTTTTTCGAGTTTCTCTTCGGTGGTTTGTGTCGGGGCTTCGCAGGCTTCTTCTTCATGAGGGAGAAAGGCGGGTGTTGATGTTTGGGGGACGGCTTTTTCGGGTTTTTCAGACTTTTCTTTCGAGTCTTCCGGAGCCTTCTCCTCCGCCGATGGCGCTTCTAACTCCTCTTCGGCCGCCTCAGGTGATACGGCCTCTTTCGTGGTACTGGCTTCGGACGGGACGGGAGACATCCCTTTTTCTAAAAAAGCATCGAGTCTCTGCCGCATTCCGTCATAATTTCTTTCAGGTTCTGTCCTTTCTTGCTCGATGTGCGTGAGAATTTCCTTGATGGCGTCAACTGCCTCCAGCAAAAGCGTGATGCCCTCCGAGGTGACGGGCATTTCACGATCCCTCATCACGGAAAGGATGTTTTCCGCCCCATGCGCCACATTCTCCAGCTTTGGGAAACCAAAGAACCCGCACGTGCCTTTGATGGTGTGTACGGCCCGGAATATACTCCCTAACAAGTCGGCATTGTCGGGGTCGTCCTCCAGTGCCACGAATTCCTGATCAAGCCGTTCCAGGTTTTCCGAACACTCAAGCAAGAACTCATTTAAGATATCGTCTTCTTCCCCCATTGACTCCCTCTTTTATTCTCCCATGACTGATTGATACGAGCCTCTTGTCCTCTATCGGCAGGGCCATGCAAAACCTTTAGAAGGCCCGCGTGAAAACCTCCTCGGTTTGATTTCCTCACATCACGGGCGGTTTAAGAGATACTCGACTTCCACCGCGTTGCCCCGGTCTAAATAAGTGACCTTGCGCGATAAGGCATGAATCAGCGTCATCCCTTTTCCGGAAGGGACGGACCAACCGGCATCCCGCGTTTTAAAGTGTGTTTGAAAATCAAAACCTTGCCCGCTGTCTTCAATGCGTATTTTGATCAGGTCTTCTTTTGATTCAAATGTCCGTGTCATCACAATCTCAATCCGCGCGCTTTTCAAATCCGCCAGTCGTTTCGCCCGGCATTCAAGGTAGTCTTCGAAACCTGAAGCGGAGGATTTCAAGCGAGAATCCAGCCGCAACAGGCCGTGATCCACCGCATTGGTATAAAGCTCCGTCAAAACAAGAACAAGCGACTGCGTATCCCTCGGACCGACACCCGCTTGTTTAAGCCAGGTGAGCAGGATCGGCAGGACATCATTTTTTTGAATATCGGTCTCATCCAAACGAAGCACGATCTTCCAATCTCGAAGCCCTCTGGATTGAGCGCTGTCAGAATGCTTGTCCGTGGAAGGGTTTCGCTGCGGCCCCATCGGACAGTGAACCGACACAAACGAGATGTCATCCTCCGCCTCGCCGCCGCCTAAATGCCTCAGTACGGCGTCCTTTAAATTGCCAAAGCGGCGCGGGGCCTCAACGCCCAGAAGGTTTCTTCTCAGCCTTCCCACGCCAAAAGAAGTGCCGTGTTGGTCCCGGGCATCAATGAGCCCATCTGAATACAGGTAAAGTTGTCCGGCTTTGTCCCATCGGAAACACGCTGTTTTTTCATCAAACTGCGTATCGGAAAGCACGCCGATGGGAAGATGGAGCGACTTCCAGGATTTGAGCAGACAGCCGTCCTCACTCAAAAAAACAGCCGTCGGTCCGCCGCCGTTCCAGATCTCGATGGTGCGATTCGCGGGATCGATGGACGCCAGAGTCGCGGCGACAAACCGATCCCTCGGCAAGAGCCCGTGCATCTTTTGATTCAACTCCCTGGCGATACTGCCCACGGGAAAGCCCTTATCGGTCATCGCGTAAAAGACCTCCGAAACCGGCATCACGCAGAGCGCGGCCGAAAGCCCGTGCCCGGCCGCATCCGCTAAAAGCACATGGAAACGGCCGCCTTCCGTCATTCGGGCCGAAATCACATCCCCCGAAAATTCCGTCGCGGGCAGCAGCCAGTGCTGAAACATCTCCGGATCGGCCTGAATCCCACGGATCAGATTGCCCATCACATAGCGGGCCAGACTTAGTTCTTTTTCGGAATCGTCCCGATCCCTTTTAAAATGAACGGGAGTTTGCCGGGCGGGCAAGCTCATTTAAACAACTTTTTCACGCAATCCCCCGGTATCTTGCGTCATCACGCGATCAGTGTATTGAAAACAGCTTTCCGAAATTCACGATCTCTAAAACCTCACGAACGGTCTCCTGGCAATTCGTAAGCGTGATCATGCGATTCTCTTCATCAGCGCGTTCCTTGAATAAAAGCAGCATGCCCAGCGCGGAACTGTCCATGTAGTCCACACCGCTTAAATCCACGACGATGCCGCCGCCGGACTCCGCTTCTTTTAATCCCCGTTCATAGGCCGTTCTGAAAACCTGATTTGAATGAAAATCAAAACGTCCTGATAAAAGAAATTCCAGGCTGCCATGATTTTTATTGACGGTTACATTCAGTGACATTTTCTCCTCGCTTGTTATAAACAGACGGTGCATCCCGCTGATTTTTATTTATCGGTTATCCAAAGCGAATGCTTTAATCCACGCATACCGCTTATTCGGACAAAAACCCCTTCAGTTTTAAGATGGCCCTGGAGTGAATCTGACACACCCGCGATTCAGAGACCTTTAAAACCAGACCGATTTCCTTCATCGTGAGTTCTTCGTCGTAGTAAAGCGAAATCACCATTTGCTCTTTTTGATTCAGACCTTCAATGGCTTCAATCAAGCGATCCCGGTCATCATGAGCAAGGAGGGAAAGAAGCGGGTTTTCACTATTCGGATCGGCCATCGATTCAATCAGCCGCCACTCGGCGCCATCCTTGATGCCCAGGTCATCCAGACTTAAAAGCGTGACGCCGCGCGCCTGAAAAAGAAACGCATCAAATGTCTTCTGATCCATCTCCAGCGCCGCGACCAATTCTTCCTCCCTGGGCGGCCGCCCTTCGCGTTTCACAATGTCGTCGCAAACTTGTCTGAGTTTTTTCGTTTTATCGTGCACCGAGCGGGGAATCCAGTCGAGCGTGCGGATTTCGTCCAGCATCGCGCCGCGTATTCTAAATTCCGCATAGGTTTTAAAGCGGGCGTTGATTGAAGGGTCGTAGCGCTCAAGCGCATTCATCAGGCCGATCACGCCGGAGTGAATCAAATCCTCGATATCCAGCGCCGAAGGGAGACGAAACACGAGACGCTGCGCAATCATGCGAATCATCGGCGCAAATTCTTCAAGCAGTGCGTCCATACCCGAATCTTTCGGAGCTTTTTCAGCAATCGGAGATGACGCGGGTTTAACCGATTTCATGCGAAGATTCCCTATTTTGTCGCATCCCCCAAGAGTCGCTTCCAAAGAAACTGCACATTGCCTTTCGGCATTTCATTGCAAGGCCAGGACAGGATTTCCTTGGCCAGCTCGACAAAACTCAAACTGGATTTTGCGTTTGGATAGATATCGACCACGGCGCGTTGTTCCAGAACCGCCATCCGCAGATAGTCATCCTGGGGAATAAAACCGCAGTAGTCGATGGCGATATCCAGAAATTGATCCGAAACAAGCGTCAGCTTCCGGTAGACATCCTTCGATTCGAGCAGGCTTCGGGACATGTTGACGAGGAGTTTGAAGCGTTTCTCTCCGTGCCGTTTCGACAGGATTTTCATAATGGCGTAGGCGTCCGTCACAGAGGTCGGATCGGCGGTGGCCACCACGAGGATTTCCTGCGCGACGGTGTTGAAATACAGCACATTCGAGGAAATCCCGGCGGCGGTATCGATCAAAAAAACATCAACCGACTTCTCCAGTTGATCCAGTTCCGAAAGAAAGACCAGTTTTTGCTCCGGTGTGAGATTTGTGAGATCTTCCGACCCCGAACTGGTCGGGAGAATCCTGATCCCCATCGGTCCTTCCACAATCACCTCTGAAAGCTTTTTCTCGCCGAGCAGCACATGTTCAATGGTGAATCTGGGGATGATGCCGAACAGGACATCGACATTCCCCAAACCGAGATCGGCATCCAGAATCACCACGGATTTTCCCAGCCGGGCCAGCGCGACGGCCAGATTCGCGACGACGTTTGTTTTTCCGACGCCTCCCTTCCCGCTGGTCACCGCGATTACCTTCGGCACCCGTTCCGCGCCGGATTGTGGGTTGGAAACGAGTTCCTCGCTCTTCTCGTTGATCGTCTCGGCTTGTTTCATCTGATTCTTTCCTCTCGTTTTCTCAAAATTTCGTTAGACGCATCCATCCTCAAAGGGTATGTACCGCGCTTTGCAGCACAAGATCAGTGAATCGTTTTGGCGTGGCCGCTTCGATGTCCTCCGGCACCCGCCGTCCGGTTGTAAAATAGGAAACAGGCTTTCGTTTTCTGCCGATGGCCGACAACAGCGGCCCATAGGTCTGTGTTTCATCAATCTTTGTAAAAAGAAGCGAATCAATGGGAATCACGGAAAACCGGTCAATCATGTCGGAGAGATCCCCTCCTTTGATATTCGCCGAAAGCACCAGATGTGTTTCCAAGGGTATCTTGACCGAAATCAAGCCCTTTAAAACCGCGACGTCCTCGGGTTTGAGATGACTTCGACCGGAGGTATCGACCAAAATCAACTCGCCGCCTTTTCGCTGGGCGACCAGCCTTCCCAAGCCCTCCCACGAGCCGACTTTCACCGCCGGCAGCCCGTAGTAATCCGCGTAATGACTTAAAGGGTCCACAAACAAACCCTCCTGATCACAGAGTGAAACCAAAGTCACCGGCTTTTCACGTTTTTTCCAATCCATACCCAGCTTGGCGATGGTGGTCGTTTTTCCGACACCCGTCGGCCCGACCAGGGCCACCACCTTTGGTCTCTGTTGGTCGGCACCCTCATTCACCACAAAAGGGCCCGTGACCTGCACCAGGTTTTCAATAATCGTGTGAATGGAATGCTGAACCCGTTCGGGCCGCCATAATTCTTCCTGGGAGAGTTCTTCCGTCACTGCCTGAACAAGATGCCGCGCTGTCTCGGCATCAACGCCGCTTTGAATCAGCCGCTCATAGAGACGCGCCAGGGTATTATGCTGTGAAAATCCTGGGTGAGCCTTTTGCAGGTCGCTCAGCGACTTGAGCATGATCTTCATTTCAAGCCAGGTTTCTCGTATGTCTTTTTGCGGAGACGCGGCCTCCGAGGCCGGTTTCTCAGTCTCATCCTGTTTTTCCAAAACACCGGGCTTCCCCTGCTTCAGCGCATCCAGCGAAGATTTGATCTCTTGCAGTTCTTTGTAGAGATCGCCCTGTACGGCCTGTTTTAAAGCCGATTCAAACTGAGGCGGCGTTTCGGCCTCGTCCGGTTTCGCGGGCGCTTCCGGCTCAACGGCCGCCGTGATTTCGACCACGGGCATTGTTTTAAATCCTCCCTTTGGGAGGAACTCCCGGCGCTTGAACTCCCGGGTCGAAAGGATGACGGCATCTTCACCCAATTCTGTTTTAATCGTCCTCAGGACTGCGGCGATATCCCGGCCTTCAAACTTTTTAATCTTCATCGTTCAATCTCACGACTTTGACGGTTTGCAGTTTCGCCGTTGCGGCAATTTCATTGGATGAGAGCACCACCAGATTCGGGATAAAACGTTCCGCCATGCGCCTCAAATGAAAACGGATCGCGGCGGAACACAGAATGACCGGGTGATGTCCCTGCATCGCCACCTCTTCCGAGGCCTGACGGATTTTCAGCATCATTTTCTGAGTCACCAGGGGATCGAGGACCATGACGGTCCCCTGCTCGGTTTGTTGTATCGACTGCGCGATCATTTGATCGAGATGGGGATCAATACTGATGACAGACAAGACGCCGTCCGGGCCTTCATACTGTTTCGTGATCGACCGCGCGAGGGCCTGACGGCAGTGCTCCGACAATTGACTCGTCTCCTTCGATGCAGGTGCGACATCGGCCAGGGTTTCGAGGATCGTCCTCAAATCCCGAATGGGCACCCGCTCCTTCAAGAGATTGCCCAATACCTTCACAACACTGCCTAATGAAAGCAAATTCGGAATCAATTCCTCGACCACTTTAGGGTTGTCTTTTGAGAATTGATCAATTAAATGCTGGGCTTCCTGTCTGCCGATCAACTCCGCCGAATGGCTCCGAATGGTCTCCGTTAAATGGGTCGAAATCACGGACGGCACATCCACGACTGTGAATCCTTCCATCTGTGCGCGTTCTTTTTCCTTTTCCGTGATCCAAAGGGCGTGCAGGCCAAAACACGGCTCCTTGGTCGGAATGCCTTCAATGCCGTGCTCTTCAATCCCCGTGGGATTCATGGCAAGGAAATGACGCGGCAGAACCTCTCCCCGGCTCACCTCCACTCCTTTGACAACAATCAGGTATTCATTGGGCTTGATTTGAAGATTATCCCGAATATGAATCGGCGGCACGATAAACCCCAGCTCAAGCGCAAGCTGTCTGCGAATGGCCGTAATCCGCTTGAGCAGATCCCCGTCCTGCGCCTCGTCCACCAACGGAATGAGACCGTAGCCGACGTTCAATTCCATCAGATCGAGCGGGACGATCCAGTCGTCCTTATTGGGCGCTTTCGGTGTTTCGGTTTTTTGTTTTGAACGCTGGGCCTTATCTGTCTTTTCCGCCTGCTTTGCGGAATAACCCACAAAGGCGATCCCTCCCGCCAGGGCAAAAAAAGCAAGATGAGGCAGGCCTGGAATGAACCCGAACACAAAGACAATCGCCCCCGCGCCCATGAGCGCGCCCGGATGCACCAGCATCTGCCGCGTGACATCCACGCCCAGGTTCGATTCGGAGGCCGCGCGCGTCACGACAATACCCGAGGCGGTGGAAATAATCAGCGCCGGGATCTGCCCGACGAGTCCGTCCCCGATACTTAAGAGCGTGTAATTCTGCGCGGCGGTCGTCACGTCCATCCCCTGCTGAACAATACCGATAACAAAGCCGCCGACAATATTCACCAGGATAATCAGGATGCCGGCGATGGCGTCCCCCCGGACAAACTTGCTGGCACCATCCATGGCGCCATAAAAATCGGCTTCCTTTGAAATTTCCTCCCGCCGTTTTTTCGCATCCTTCTCGTTAATCAAGCCGGCGTTTAAATCGGCGTCGATACTCATCTGTTTTCCGGGCATGGCGTCCAGCATAAACCGGGCGGCCACCTCCGCGATACGGCCTGCACCCTTTGTAATCACGACGAAATTGATGACGACTAAAATGACAAAAATCACGAGACCGACGGCGAAATTGGAACCGATCATGAGGTTTCCGAAGGTCTCAATGATCTTGCCCGCCGCCCCGACGCCGGTATTGCCGTTCAGCAAAATCGAGCGGGTCGTCGCGATATTGAGGGCCAGACGGTAGAGCGTCGAAATCAACAGAATCGAGGGAAAGGATGAAAAATCAACGGGGTTGACCGTGTGCAGCGAGACAAACAAGATCACCAAACCCGAACTGATGCTAAAGGCCAGCAGCAAGTCCAGGATCACCGTCGGCATCGGCAAGATCATCAAAAGCAGGATGCCGATCACGCCAATCGACATCATCACATCGCCGTTTTTCGCGATGCGGTCGATGGGTCTGTGTTGTGTCAACGTTTCCGCCATAAGGTTAATTCACTCGTGTTTTTTGTACGCTTGTAACAGCGACCGCTGTTTTTATTGAACCTGCGCGCCTCATGCCCGCTTCCCTTTGAGCTTGTAGACATAGGACAAAATTTCGGCCACGGCCCTGTAAACCGCCGATGGAATCGGCTGCCCGACCTCGACGGTTTTAAAGAGAGACCGGGCCACGGGTTTGTTTTCAACCAGAGGCACGCCGTTTTCGCGGGCAATCTCCCTGATTTTTTCAGCCACGAATCCCGCGCCCTTTGCGACGACCTTCGGCGCGGACATCGACTGAGACTCATAACGTAAAGCCACGGCCAGCCGCGTCGGGTTCGTAATCACCACATCGGCCGTCGGCACATCGGCCATCATCCGTTTTTTTGCCATTTCCCGCTGCAAGCTCCGGATTCTCGATTTCACCAGGGGTGTCCCTTCGGTCTGCTTCGTCTCTTCCTTGATTTCCTGCTTGCTCATGCGGAGTTTTTTCTCGTGCTCCCACCACTGAAACCCAAAATCGGCTGCCCCGATCACGGCCACCACCGCGCCGCAGCGAACAACTACTGCACCCATCATCTCTCCAGTGAGGATAATAATTTCCCCGGGCGTCATTTTTCCCAATACAAGCACATCGGGCATTTTGTCCGAGATTGCCCCATAGGCCACGCCGCCGATCACCAGAAATTTCAAGAACGTTTTTGCGCCGTTCACAAAACCTTGCATCGAAAAAACACGTTTAAACCCGGAAAGGGGATTGATGCGCCCCCAGTCGGGCGCAAGCGGCGCCGTTGTAAAAAGCACGCCATGCTGCACGACGACGGAAAGTCCACCGACCAAGGCAATAAAGCCAATCAAGGGGATCGTCATGAGAAAAAACTGGAACATGCCCTCGCGCATTAGCTGACTAAACACGGCGGGCGTCATCTCCGCAGCGGAAAGCGTCGCATAGGTGTGAATCATCGCGGCCTTCATTTTTAAAATCAGATCCAGCCCAAACCCTTTGAAAATCAACACCGAAAAAAGAATCAAAAAGGCGGAACTCAGCTCCCGGCTGGTCACCACCTGCCCCTTGCGGCGGGCCTCTTCCCGCCGTTTAGGGGTTGCTTTTTCTGTTTTCTCCTGATCCTCGAAAGCCATCCTGGTTCCCTAATTTATATTTTCAAATCAGCCACAGAGTTCGTCTAGGGCCTCATCCGCATCAGCAAGTGCGGAAGCGTCGTTCTTAAGGTCGTGATCTCGTTGCTCAAAATCCCGGCAAAAATCGGAAGTGAAAACCCCACGATAATCAGACCCAGGGTAATGGTGACGGGAAAACTAAAAAGCAGCACATTCATTTGTGGAATGACGCGGGAAAAAATTCCGATCGTGACATTCGCCATCAAGAGCGCGACGATGACGGGAATGCCGACTTTCAGCCCCAGCAAAAACATCTTGGATGCCAGTGTCATCAAATATTGCACCAGCGGACCCGAGGGATAAAATCCGAAGGCCGGGATCAATTCAAAACTGAGCACCATGTTTTCAATGACGATGTAGTGCCCGTTGACCGCCAGAAAGATCAGCATCGCCACCATGCCCTGAAGCCGGGCGATCAGAGAGGTCTGCTTGTTTGAAATCGGGTCAAACAGGTTGGCGCTGCCGAAACCCATCTGCAAACCCGTGATTTCCGCGCCCATTTCCACCGCCGTGAACAGCAGGTTGACCCCGAGACTCATGATCAAACCGATCAAGGCCTCGCCAAGCAGACCCGTTAAGAGTGAAATCAGCGTCAGCGCGGTTTCAGGCTGAACAGGCACGGTCTGAAACAACACGAGGGTCATTGAAACCACAAGCATGATTTTAATCATGTTCGGAACGCTCGAGCTCCCGATCAGCGGCACCGCCGTAAAAAAGGCCGCGACACGCACCAGGATAAAAAGAAAGGCCGCCTGGTGTTCCAAAATATGTTGAATCAAGGGGTTCGTCATGCCTTCATCTCATTTCAACCCGTGTAGTTCGGGAGGTTGAGCAAAATCCCGCTGGTAAATCCGATAATCACGCGCAGCATCCACGGCAGAAAAAAGGCCAGCGCCAGACCCGCGATCAAAATCTTGGGCAAAAAGGTCAAGGTCGCCTCATTGATCTGTGTCACGGCTTGAAACAGACTCACGAGCAAGCCGATCAGAAGACTGGAAACCAGAACCGGGGCGGCCAGCAATACAGAAACCTCGACCGTGCGCTGAACAATTTCGATCACAAACTCCGGCGTCATTGTTTTTCTTTCGCGCTCCAAAAAATAATTTTCAAGCGACAGATCCCTTTTTTGACTCGAATCTCTTCACGCAAAGCCCTTGACCAGGGAGCCGACTACGAGATGCCAGCCGTCCGCGAGGACGAAGAGAATCAGCTTAAAGGGGAGTGAAATCATGACGGGCGGCAGCATCATCATCCCCATCGACATCAGGATGCTGGCCACCACGATATCAATCACAAGAAAGGGCAGATAAACCAGGAATCCAATCTGAAACGCCGTCCTGAGCTCGCTGATCATGAAGGCCGGAATCACCGTGAAGGTCGGGAGCTCCGATGGATTTTTGGGCTGCGGCAGTTTTGCGATTTTCACAAAAAGGGAGAGATCCTTTTCACGCACCTGCTTCAGCATAAAATTTCGAACCGGGACAACCGCGATATCCAGCGCGTCCTGCTGTGAAATTTCCTCGTTGAGGTAGGGCTGCAAGGCCTCGTTATTCACCTTTTGCCACACCGGGGCCATCACGAGAAAGGTCAAAAAAAGCGCCAGACCGATCAAGACCTGGTTCGGCGGCGATTGCTGCGCCCCGAGCGCCTGCCGCATAAATGAAAGCACAACCACGATGCGCGTGAACGAGGTCATCATGATGAAAATCGCGGGCGCGAGAGAAAGAACAGTCAGCAGGATTAGAATCTGGATGGCGACGGAAAACCGCTCCGACGAACCGTCGCCTAAATTCAAGGTCACCGAGGGCGGCCCGGCGGCCTGCTGCGCGGCGGCGGTCGCGGGAAAAGAAACACAGACCAGGACCGCCACTATCGTCATGATAAAAAACAGGCGAGACGGGTTTTTCATTTTGAAATCATGCCTCATCCGTCGGCGATCCCTTTCATTCCTTTCGTCCCCGCCCGAAGGGGCGCTTCATCCAAGTGCGTCAAAAGCGAAATGTGATTGGGTGTGACACCGACGACCAGGTATTGCCTGCCCACTTCAATAATCGAAACCTCTTTTTTAGGACCGAGGTAGGCGGTTGAAATGACCTGAATCAAGGGGTCACCCTGCCATCGGCTGAAGCGGGAACGCAGAAATCGCCTCGCCCCAAATGCCACAGCGAGAATGAGACCCAGGACAAGCAGCAGGGAAGAAATCATCTTCACCAGGCTTGCAAACGGGTCATCCATTCTTCCACCGGCCCTTCCCCGCGAACGGCTTTAAAATCTGTGTTGGCTTCTCCATCCTTCCCATAGATCTTCTTAGCCGAGGTTCTGGATGCGGTCGACGGTGCTGACGATGTCCGTCAGGCGCACACCGAACTTTTCATTCACGACGACGACATCGCCGCGTGCGACCAGTTTATCTCCGATGAGTACATCCATCGGCTCACCCGCCATTTTCTCAAGCTCCACGACCGAACCCTGGCCGAGCTGCAAGAGTTCCTTGATCAGCATTTTGGCGTTTCCGAGATTCACCGTCACCTGAAGCGGCACATCCAGAATAAAATCAAGATTCCCTAATGGCGTGCCATTCTCTTGAGGCTGGAGTGTGGAGAGGGTTTTGGATTCAACGCCGTTTCCCTTGCCGTTACTGTCGTTATGCTCCGTCTCCGCGTTGGGGGATTCGACGTCCTCGGATGCCGCACCGGCATCACCGCCTTCATCGGACGAGGACTCTGTTTCAGCCGCTTGCCCCTCCGCCTTCATCGCCTCGGCCATTTCCCGCGCCATGGCATCTTCTTCCTCTTCCGGTGCGGCCTGATTTTCTAGGTCATCTGCCATTTATTTCCTCCAATCCTTACCTTACTTATTTAGTTCTTTTGAAAGGGAGGTCACCTGGAAAGCCACACTCCCCTGATGGAGTCCCGGTTTGCCGTGAAAAACGGTTTTTCCCTCTACCTTGAAATCAAGATCCTCCGTGACCGTCTTATCCAACATGATCACGTCCCCCACCGCCAGCCGTGACACCTCACGGACTGTAATGTTCGAGGCGCCAATTTTGGCGACGACCTTCAACGGCGATTCAAGAAGTTGTTCTCTGAATCGCTCCGACCATATTTTATTCACTTCGTCCTGATTGCTCTGAAATCCCCCATAGAGCTTTTCCCGGATCGGCTCGATATTCGTGTACGGCATGCCGACAAAAATGTCGCCGCCTTCCCCGTCGATTTCGATTTTAAACTGCGAGGTAATGACCACTTCGGTCGGTGCAACGATTGTGGCGAACTGCGGGTTGATTTCCGTGCGTGTATACGAAATGGCAATGGGGAAGACGGGCTTCCAGGCCTTTTCAAGATCGCTCAAAATCTTGTCCACGACTTTTTTAATCACCCGATGTTCGATGAGCGTGAAATTCCTGCCCTCGATTTTGACATAGGTCTGCCCCGACCCGCCGAAGTAGAGTTCGACCAGGCGATACACAAATTTCGTGTCAAGCACCACCAGATTCGAGCCCCTCAAGGGATTCATCGTGATGATGTTGATACTGCTCGGCAAGGGAATCTTCAGCATCAGCGCGCCGAATCGGGGAACGTCAATCGATTTCGGAATAACCTCAATGTCTTTTTTAAGAAAGTTAATCATCGACGCTTGAAAATACCGGGCAAAACGCTCATTGATAATTTCGAGACTCGGCATCCGCCCGCGAACAATCCGCTCCTGATTTGCAAAGTCATAGAGCTGCGCGCCGCCTGAATTTCCGCCGGACTCTGTTTCGACTTCTCCGCCCTGCACGCCTTTGAGCAGGGCCTCGACTTCGTCTTGAGAGAGTATTTTTTCAGCCATGTCTTCCCCTTGCTACTGCGTCACAAAATCAGTGAAATACGCCATTTTGACCTTGCTGTTTCTGAAAATGGCGTTCACACGCTGAAGCACTTCATCACGCAGTTCCATCTTGCCTTCCACGGTGCGAATGGACGCAAACTCCTTACTGCTGAGCAGCAACAACAAGGTGTCCCGAATTTGGGGGAGGTGCGCGTTAAGATCCTCCGCATATTTCGCCCGCATGAGCTCCAGTTTGATCGTAATTTTGAGATACCGGACCTTTGAGGTGTCCGCCAAATTCACGATAAAAGGCTCAAGATCAAAAATCCCGCCCACATCTTCTTCGGCCGCCCCCTCGCTTTCAGCACCGCCGTCATCCACTGCTTCAGGCGGGGGCGCCGCAGCCTCTTCCTCGCCGCTCGGGGCCTCGGCCTGCGCCGCGGTATTTTCGGGAGGACTCCCTCCCTTTAGAAAAAAAGCGGCCGCGCCGCCGACCACCACACCGACCACCACACCGATAATGATGATGAGCTTTATGCCAGGCCCCTTTTTTTCCTGAACTTCTTCATCCGTATCCGCCATGCATCCCTCCTACAGACACAGCACATCTCCTGCGTTCATCTAAACGGGACATTAAAACGGCCGTGCTGCACAGTCCGCTTTCCCGGTCTACGCCTCTACTAGCAATCCCTATGCCGTTTAGGGGCACAGCGAAAAACAGGAAACCGGCGCATTTTAGCGGTACGCTGAAGCGATTCAAGGGGGCGAATCATTATTTTGGTCGTCAATAAAAAAGGATCGGAATGTCATGGTATTGACGGAAATAAAATACGGCTCTAAAGCAAAAGGGGGCGTGCCAAATGAAGACTCCATGGCACGCCCCCTTTTATTGAACGGGAAGAAGTCGTTTTTGAAGCAATTACCTTCTGATATTGACCAACTCCTGCAACAGATCATCAGTGGTGGAAATCACACGCGAGTTCGCCTGAAATCCCCGTTGATATTCAATCATTTTCACAAACTGCTGCGCGAGATCGGCATTGGAGAGTTCGAGGGAATTTGAAAGAATCCGCCCGCTGCCCGCCGCATTCGGAAGCCCCAGCACCGGCTGACCCGAATCACTGGTAATGGTATAAAGGTTGTCTCCCACTTTACTCAGGCCTTGTTTATTATTAAAACGGGCCAGGGACACCTGCGCGAGCGTCCGACTCTCGCCATTGGTAAAAAGCCCCGTCACGATGCCGTCTTTATTGATTGAAACGGAAGAAAGCGAACCCGAGGCAAAGCCGTCCTGCGTCTGGGTTAAGGTGCCGGACGACGCGCCAAATTGAGTGACCCCATCAAGCCCCGTGCCTCCAGCGGACGGGGGCGTCCCGAAACCAAAGGCAATGGTCTGGTTTTGTGTCGCGCCGCCTGAAAAATCGAAGCCGCCCAGGGGATAGTTTGTCGCGCTCACGGCACTCAAGGCCCCATTCGACCCAAAGGTAAGGGTGCCATTCGCCATAATCGTGTCCACACCCGTCGTCGCCGGGGGAATCGGCTCCGCGTCTGCAGCGTCCACGACAGCGAAATACTCCCAGGTATTACCTGCGGGAACGCTTGTGTTCTTTCTGAAATACACCGAAACCAAATGCCCGCTCCCCAGGGAATCGTTCACTGTGATGCTCGTGGAAAAATTAGAGGTAGTGGTCGGTGAATTCACGTCAAATGCCGCCGGGATGGTGGCTCTCGAATCCAGGTTCGCAACCAGATCAATACGCGTGGTCGCGAAAGGCGGGAACGCGGTTTGAGAAAGGCTGATATCCCCGATCTGGCCGGTCAACACACCCGTTTCATTGGCTTGAACCCCTTGCAAGAGAAGACCCGCCCCGTTCTCGACCAAGCCTGTTTGACTGATATTGAAACCCCCGCTTCGCGTATAAAAGGTCGCGCCCGCCGGATCCCTCATCACGAAAAAGCCCTCACCTTCGACCGCGAGATCCAGATTATTTCCCGTGGTTTCAAAAGAGCCCTGCTCAAAATTGGATCGGATTTCATTCACAAACACACCCCGGCCGATCTGACGCCGACCTTGACCGCTGCTGATCAGGTCCGCGAAAGAAATCTCCGCGCTTTTAAAGCCCGTCGTGTTCATATTGGCGATATTGTCACTCACCACCGAAAGCCCCGAACCAAAGGCATTCAAACCGCTGACACCAGCGAACAGAGAAGTCAAAAAAGCCATAATTCCCTCCTTACAATCGATTCATTTAAAATCAAACTCCGGCGCGCCCGCCGTCATTGACTACTTTACAGATAAGACATTGGCTGCGGGAACTTTTTCACCGTTCACCATCAAATAAGACACCCCTTCTTCATAGCGCACACGGCTCACGATGCCCTGGCTATACTGCTGGCTTAGCACCGGGCCGCCATCGGCATCCCTTGCCGAAATCTCGAATTGATACGTTCCCGCCGGAAGCGCGTTCCCGTTTTGATCCCGGCCATCCCAATGCAGTGACTGCATGCCGGAACCCTGCTGCCCCGCCGTTAGACTTCGGACAATCCCGCCTGCGGCATCCGAAACCTGTATCGTCACGTCGTTTGCATCACCTTCCAGGCGGTACGAGAGTTCGGAGGACCCGCCTTCCGCGAGGGAGACCGCGCCGCCCGCGACCTTGACCTCCTTACCAATCAACCCCGTCACGCCGTAATGATTCAGGGCCGTATTCCCCTCAACAAGCTCTTGAAGCCGCTCGTTCATACTCGTGGTCTGTTCCAATTGCGTGAACTGCGCCAGTTGCGTGACAAACTCCGTGCCGTCCATCGGCTCCAGCGGGTCCTGATGCTTCAACTGTGTCGTCAGCAATCTTAGAAAGACATCCTTACCCAAAGGTTCCACACCTGTCGCCGCCATTGCCATACTCCCTTCGTTTTATATATAGATACTGAGTTGCCCGGCTTCCCTGCCCGGCCTGTACATAACCGGCAAAACCGCATCCGGCGTTTCCCCTGCGTCCAGAACTGGAAGCGCGCGTTTCGAAAAACTCGGCGTGCCGTCTTGATGGTAAAATTCCCGACGGTCGCCAAGATCCACTGAAAACTGAGCAATATGAAGACCCTGAGCCTTCAAACCATCCTGCAAAAAGCCTTGATTTTCCTGCAATAATGTTTTAACAAAGGGATCGGCCGTCACCATGTGAGCCCTCACCCCTTTTTCCTGAAGCAAGATCTCAATCTGAAGCATGCCCAGCTGCTTCGGCTCCAGCAGGAAACGGATCGGCCCCTCTTGTCCCGGCCGCCATGCGCGAAGCTGATGCCCTACCTGTCTTAAAACTTCGCGTTCATCGGGGATCGTCACGCCCGCATCCAACAGGGTCTGAAACTGCGATTTAACCGACTGTACACCTACTTCCCCGTCCTGCCCCCGCACCGCCGGAGAAAAAAGCACTGAAGGATTATCAAGAAAACTCCCGCCCATCGCACCCTTCTGATGATCGGAGCGCCCACCCGCAAACACCAGCGATTCATCGATTTTAAAGGTCTCGGAGGCAATCTCTGTCGGCTTCATCCGGGTCAGGACTTCGGTGTCAGTCGTTTTGTACCTTAAAGCCGGAGCCGCTTCCCTCGCTTCATATTCCAGGACCACTTCATCCATCATCGGATTGGATGGTGCCGGTTCGGGTAGATCGACTTCGTCACCCAACAGTTCGGTTTTTGGAAGATTGTTTGTTTCCGCTGTGATGGCTGGAGCGTCCGACTCATCCACGGCAATTGTGGGCGCCGCATTTACGGGGAGTGACCTCTTAACGACCTCGACTTCCTCCACCGTGTTCTCTCCTCCAAACGTCGGTAGCATCGCTGCTGAGGAGGGCGCTTTTTTGGACAGGTCCGCCGTGGCCGCCTGCGATGTCGATTTTGCCTGGTTTTGATTTTCCAGCAGTTCAAAATGAGGCAACGTCGCCTTTGCCAACGAAACCTCCCCTTCCGGCGTTGTAATACTTAAAGATTTGACATCGTTTTGGAGAACCTTCGGGGTTTTAGAGAGGATCTCTTCGGGGAGATTTTCGGGAATGCCTTTGGGAATCTCCAATGTCTTTTGAGCGTGCGCCAGATCTTCGCGGAACAAGGCCCTGGATTGCGTCGTCGTTTTTTCGTCATTGAATTTCACAGACTCCGTCTCAACGGTTTCATCCGTTTTTTTACGGGATGATTCCGTTGACGCCGAGGTTTCCTCACGGCTGTGCCGGGTGTTCTGCAATACCTTTGAAAAGGGTTCTTCCTGATGGTTCGCCCCTAACTCTTTTTTGCCGACAGCCTTGTTTGGATTTTCTTCCTTCCCCAGGGGCATCATGCGATCAACGCCGCCGGGGACCGTCATCTGTTCAAAGGGATTCATCATCAATCTGATCTGCCTCGTCCTGAAATACGCGTCGCCACGCTGTTACAGCAAAAGCGGGGCCAAAACAAGACAAGTGCTTGGTCTGCGTATTTTTGAGGTGTTTTTCTATTTCCCGTGGTCACCCAAATCAAAATCAATCCGATTTTGCCTAGCATTGGGAAAAAATTTCCTGACCGACAAAAACTTGACAGTATTTATCTTTGCCATTAAGCTATTTTTATCCAAAAACCTCTTTGAGCGTTGAATGCCCCTACAAAAACAGGAGCTCACCCTCCTGCACTTCCAAAAAGCGCTGGGTTTGACCGAAAACGGCCTCCTTTTTCAAGATCAAGCAGGACAGCCCGTCTATACGAACCAGGCCCTCTGTCATATATTTGGCGCATCGGAGGAAGAAATACTAAGCGGAGGACTCGAGAGACTCTTTCCTTTTCAAAGCCTCGAAAAATTTCAAAAAAAGGTTTTACCTGAAACCCGAAGGTTCGGCGTTGGAAAAGACGAAATCGAGGGAATCAATAAAGAAGGCGGACATTTCCCGCTCTCGATTTCAACCATTCAGGTGCAAGATGAGCAAAACGACCCTATTGGCTTTGTCTCACTCTGTAAAGACCTTTCCGAGGAGATGGAATATCGCCGCCGCAGACAGCACTCCGAAAAACTGGCCGCCGTGGGTGAAATGCTCGCGGGCGTGGCCCACGAGCTGAATAATCCGCTGACCAGCGTGGTCGGATTTTCAGAGCTCCTTTTAAGAAAGCGGGTCAGCCCGGAGATCAAACGCGGGCTGCGCATGATCTCCTCGGAGGCCATCCGCACCTCGAAGATTGTGCAAAATCTTCTTGCGGTCGTCCGCTCCCACAAGCCCGAAAAACGATGGGTGGGCGTCAACGGGGTCATTCAGAATGTGCTCGAATTAAAACGCCGTCAGCTCCATATCGACAATATCCGTGTCATTCGGCGGCTGACCGATGACAGCAACCTCCCGAAGGTGGTCGGGGACTATCAGCAGCTTTTGGAAGTCATTTTAAATTTGATCAATAATGCCCATCAAGCCATGTCCGCCGATCACGGCAAGGGGACGCTCACGATTCAAACGACTTCCCGTCACGGGGCCGTCGTCGTTCGCATACGTGATACCGGCCCCGGCATCCCCGAATCCGCGCACAGCAAAGTTTTCCAACCCTTCTACACCACGAAGGCGGACGGCTCCGGTTTGGGACTGAATATCTGCCAGACCATTATTCGGGAACATGGCGGCAATATCACCTTCGAAAATGCAAAAACACAGGGATGCACCTTTACAATCTGCCTGCCGGTGGCGGAAGAGGGCGCGCCCATCCCCGCATCCGAAGCCATCCCGGACAACACGCCCGCGCATCCCGACCCGCTGAAAATTATGGTCGTTGACGACGAGGAAGTGATTCTGGATCTCCAATACCACCTTTTAACCCAACTTGGGCATAAACCCCAACTTTTCAAATCAGCCGCCGAAGCCCTCCTGGCCCTGGATAAACAGGATTTTGACCTCATCCTCACCGATATGAAAATGCCCCGGATGAGCGGCCGAAAATTCTACACCCATTTGGAAAAACATCACCCGGCCATGACCGGCAAAGTCATCTTTGTCACCGGTGACACCATGAACAACGACAACAGCCCCTTTTACAAAAAACACCCACACCGCGTCCTTTATAAACCTTTTATCTTAAAACAACTTGAAGCGGCCATCCGGCAAGTATTTGATCCGAAAAAAATAAACTAGAGAGTCCATATGAGCAATAAACGCATTCTGATTGTTGAAGATGACCACGGTGTCCGGGAGACACTGACGACCCTGCTCAAAAAATCCGGCTACGAGGTGGAAGCCGCGGCGGACGGCCCCCCGGCCATCGCCATAGCGAAAAAGACTTCTTTTGATCTTTATATGATTGATCTTCGACTCCCGAGCATGTCCGGGATTGAAACGATGGAGAAAATCAAGAAGATCAACTCCGAAGCCGTTTGTATCGTGCTGACCGCCTATGCCACCATTGAGCTTTCCGTGCAGGCCATGCGGGCCGGGGCCTTCGACTTTATCGGCAAGCCTTTTCAAGTAGATGAAGTCCTCAATCTCATTAAAAACGCACTCGAGTTCCATCGCCTCAAATTCGAAAATCTTTCGCTTAAAAAGATGGTGCGGGACAAGTACCGCTTCGACAATATGGTGGGCTCCTCGCCTCAAATGGACCAGGTTTATGAGCTGATCGAGCGGGTCTCCGACAGCGACAGCACCGTCCTCGTGCAGGGAGAAAGCGGCACGGGAAAGGAAATTGTCGCGAAAACCATCCATTACAACAGCCCGAGACGCGACAAGCCGATCATCCCGATCAACTGCGGAGCCATCCCCGAGGGACTCTTGGAAAGCGAACTCTTCGGTCACGAAAAAGGGGCCTTCACTGGTGCCTCCTCGCCGAGAACCGGACGTTTTGAGCTGGCGCACGGCGGCACGCTTTTTCTGGACGAAATCGGAGAAATGCCGCTCTCGCTTCAAGTCAAACTTTTGCGTTTTTTGCAGGAGCAGACCTTTGAACGCGTCGGCGGCGTCCGCTCGATTCAGGTCGATGTCCGCGTCATCGCCGCGACCAATCAGGATCTTGAAAAGGCGATTGAGGAAAAACGTTTTCGCGAAGATCTCTACTATCGCCTGAATGTCAT
>JBHHXB010000019.1:0-19850 GCA_046756825.1 Nitrospiria bacterium
TTTGAAGCCTCTCCCGATTTTATCGGACCGGCGGCACTGGCCAAGGCCTATCGTTTTCAAGTGGATCCCAGGGACGAAACCCGGGAGAGCCGTCTTGAATCCCTTCAGGGAGACGACGGAATCTGGGACTGCGTGCGCTGTGTTTACTGTGTTCAAGTCTGCCCCAAGGACGTGGCCCCGATGGAGCAGATCGTCCGGCTCCGCAGAAAATCCATCGCATCGGGACACACGCAGTCAATCGGGGCGAAACATATCACCGCCTTTGAAAAAGTCGTCGGAGAAGAAGGGCGCCTGAATGAAACGCGGCTTCCTCTCTTGATGACGTGGGGGGATTTTGGCAAAATGCTCCAGATGATCCCGATGGGGCTTAAAATGTTTCTGCATGGAAAATCGCCCAACCCCTTCGCGGATCCCCCGCCCGGGCATAAGGAGGTGCGCGCCATTTTCAAGGAGAGGGAAAAATGAAGTACGCCTATTACCCCGGCTGCGCGGCAAAAGGCGCAACGCCGGAGTTGTATCAATCGACAATGAAAGTAGTCGAAGGGCTGGGCATCGAAGTTGAGGAATTGACGGCCTTCAACTGCTGCGGCGCGGGCGTGATCTCCGAGGCGGACCCGGACTTGGCCTATACCCTCAATGCGCGTACCCTGGCCACGGCGGAATCCATGGGCCTGGATATCATGACTGTCTGCGGCACCTGTCAGGGGGTGCTCGGCGGCGCGAACAAACGGCTTCAAAAAGACAAGCCTTTGCTGGAACGGATCAATCAACATTTAAAGGCCGCCTCCGGACTCGAATACCACGGCACCGTCAAAGTTAAGCATCTTCAGTGGATTTTGGTGAAGGATTTCGGGATGGGCGCATTAAAGAAATACATCACCCATCCCTTGACCGATTTATCCATCGCCCCCTTTTACGGCTGTTATATTTTAAGACCCGAATCCGCGACGGGCTTTGACGATTGGGAAAACCCGCAGTCGCTTGAAAAACTGATCAAAGTGATCGGGGCCTACCCCGTTGAATATGATGACCGCACAAAATGCTGCGGCTTTCCCGTTTTTCTTGAAAAAGAGGACATCTCCACGGGACTCGTTGAAAAACGGGTCGGTTCCGCGAAAAAGGCCGGTGGCGATGCGATGGTGACCCCCTGCCCGCTTTGTCACATGGGTTTGGATATCAAACAGGAAAACGCCGAAGCGGTCCACCAGGAAAAGGAAGGCTCAAGTTACCCGCTTGAAATGCCCATCCTTCATCTGCCGCAACTCATTGGCCTGGCGATGGGGTTCACCCCTGAATCACTCGGCATGAAACATCACTTGGTGCCCACCGCACCGCTCATTCAAAAAATCAACTAAATCACAATTTTACATCAAAGAAAAGATAGGAGAAACGATGTCAGAGGAAAAACCAGTCGTGCTTAAACCGGGTGATGACGCCCCGCATTTCGTTCTCCCTTCGGATCGGGGGGAGGATGTCGATCTCAAGGCATTCCACGGCAAAAAAAATGTGGTACTCTATTTTTACCCGAAAGACAGCACGCCCGGCTGCACGACCGAGGCCTGTGACTTTCGGGATACAACGGCCGTACTGGAAAAACTGGATACGGTCGTTTTGGGGGTCAGCAAGGATTCAGTCGCGTCACATAAACGCTTTGTTGAAAAACAGCAATTGAATTTCCCCTTGCTCAGCGACACCGAGGGCCGGATTTGCGAGGCTTATGGCGTGTATCAGTTGAAAAAAAATTATGGCCGTGAATACATGGGCATCGTGCGCTCGACCTTCATTATCGGGAAGGATGGAAAGATTATCGAAGCCCTGTACGGCGTAAAAGTCAAAGGCCACGCCGATCATGTTCTTTCATCAATTCAGGCAATTTAGGCTTCAAAAAACATCAACGAAAAAGGGCATTTAAAAAATTGACAACCCAGAAAATGCCATGCTATATACAACCAACATTTTTTGAACATCTCACGTTTGAACATCTCAATTAAGGAGGGGGAACGAATATGGCTCTTTTGATCACAGACGAATGTATTGCATGCGCGGCGTGTCTGCCGGAATGTCCCAACGAGGCGATTTTTGAAAATTTAGGCGATTGTGAAGCGGAAGGCTTGCCTGTCACCGGTGAGGAAGAAGGGGAAGACACCGAATCGCAGATGTCTTATGTGGACGGTGACAACATCTATGTTATTACCTACGAGCGGTGCACCGAATGTGTGGGTCACTTTGACGAGCCGCAGTGCGCGGCTGTTTGCCCGGTGTCCGATTGCTGTATCTCCGACCCCACTTACCCGGAAACGGCGGAAGTTCTGTTACAGAAAGCTATCGATTTAAACCCGGACAAAGAAATTGACGCGGATAAAGTCTGGAGCGGCGTCCGCGGATAGTTTCAATAAGAAACAGCGCTTTTTTAAAGCCGGAGACCTGGAGGTCTCCGGCTTTTTTTATGTCTTTTCCTTACGCATCCTCTGAGAAACCAACACCTTGCTATATTTTACAAACACATGTACGAACGATAAAACCGAGGCCAGCAGCCCGGCGAAGCCGTCCAAAAAGCCTTTTTTCAGAAAATACATCCTGAAAAAAATCCAAAAACCGTGTGTGAGGGGCGATAGAATTGTCACCTTTTTCCCGCGTTTAATCATTTCGTGCGCGCCGATTTCCGAAAATTTTTCCAGGGTTTGAATGTGCGTGGAAACGCTGTCGAACGAATAATGCAAAATATCGCCTTTGAGACGACCAATTCTTGAAGAATCGACGATCACTTTGTCGTGCGGGTTGGTTCCACCCCACTTCGCGTGGCATTTGTGGAACAGCCTGACTTTCATATCCGGGTACCAGCAGTGATTGAGCCAGCGGTAAATATAGAAGGTCTTTCGGGCCATTTGATAGGCGTCAACCACCCCCAACTTTTCTTTTATGGCGAGGACTGATTTCTTTAATTCGTCCGACAAGCGCTCGTCGCAATCGAGGCTTAAAATCCATTCGTGCGATGCTTTACTGACAGCCAGGTTTTTTTGTTCGATGTGACCCAGAAATTCTTGATGAAAAATATGTGTTGTGTATCTTGAAGCGATTTCGACGGTTTTGTCCGTACTCAAGGAATCAACAACGATGATTTCATCGGCAATCCCCTCCAGGCTTTTAAGGCAGTCTTCTATCTTTTTTTCTTCGTTGAATGAAATAATGCACGCGCTGATTTTCGCCACTGTTTTTCGACTACCCCATCATTTCAACGCAGGCACTATAAACATCGTCCACAGTGATCGCTGCAATTCCCTTTTCGGGGGCCTCGGTATCCTCGGCACGAAGCACTTTGAATTGTTCAGAGGGTGGAAATGGGCCACAGTCTTCAGGAGATTTTCCTGAAAAAAGGGCGACCATCTTTGTGCCTAATGCGGCGGCGATATGCATCGGACCGGTATCGGGTGTAATCAGCAAATCCACGCGCTTTAAAAAGGCCTTGTATTGTTGAAAATCAGGGGGAGGGCTTAGGATTTCGACACTGTTGTGACTTGCTTGAATAATTTTTTCTCCAAACCAACATTCTTCCTTCATCAAATTCATTACAATTTTCATTTCAAATTGATTCTGCTCGCTAAATTCTTTTAGGCGATCCGCCAGCGCCCCAAAAAACGCTGGCGGCCAGAGCTTATGCTTGAGATGTTTTTTAGATCGACACCACTTTCCCGCTCCGCTAAATGTAGGATGTATCGCCAGGAGAAGTGTCTGCTTCGTAATATCAAAACCGGAAAGATACTGGTTGTTTTTAATCTTCGCTTCCTCCTGCACCGGGAGAAATGAAGGATAAAAACCGACATCATGACCAAGGCCTGAAGATACGACATCAAGAGAAAGCTGTGCATAGTGTTTTTTCTCGTTTGCATTTCGGATTTCATGCACCTTCGCTTTGGATGCACTAAAAATTTTCCTGTACTCGGGGTGACATTCAAAATTATAAATATGGTCAAAGTCATTATTCTTGAGCATATTTATAATAGAATGCCTGGCCAATGATGGAAAGAGGCCCCCGCGTTTATAAAGCACGAAATCCTGGATCTTTTCGCTGAAATCCCCTAAGGTTCTTTTGCCATCGTTACTGGTCAAAAAAGTGAATTTTGCAGTTGGATATTGTTTAAGTAAGGCAGAAAGTGCGGGAGTGATCATCACCATGTCTCCTGTTCTCCCAACCCTCACAATTAAGATTTTCAAAGTCAGTAGGCTTGATATGATTTTTCTTCAAAAAGATTAGAATGAAGCAGTTGATTAATTTTATTTTTAATATCAGCCCTGCGATCATTTTCCTGATAAACAGCACGCGCCAAAGCAACAAAATGACTCCCAAAATCTTTTTCACGTTCGCAATCACGAATATCATCCTCAATCTGCCAAAGCTTTAAATTGACCTCTTTGAGGGCCTTCACCAATACACGCAAGGCGTCCGAAATTTCGACATATTCATCACGAACCGCTGTTAAAATTTGATATTCTTTTTTCACATTTTGATGTTTTTTTTGTTCCGGGATGCGTTCGAGTTTGATTTCTAAAATCGTTATTTTATCGAAGAGTTCACCCGGGGAAATTTCGGTTAGAATACGCATATCACCTCCATTTTCGGGCTAGTTTGTCACAAACCATTCTTTAAATCACTCATTAATTTTCTCTTATGCAGACGTTTGATGGTGATGAGTTCTTAAAATATGAACGGCAGAAGTAACTTGCCAAGTTCATTGATGAAAATGTAAACTGACGATGTTTTTTTAACAGCGCGAGAACCCCGCAATAAAACCCTTGGCCTCGTCTAAACACCAGTCACTCAAAAAAATACTCGTCATCCGAAACGACAAGCTGGGAGATTTTATGCTGGCCTACTCCAGTTTCGCGCTGCTCAAGGAAAACATGCCGGAGGCATCCGTGTACGCCCTGGTGCCGCATTACACAAGTGAAATGGCGGAGACCTGTCCCTGGGTCGATCACATTTTGATCGACCCCTCGCCAAAAGCCGGCTGGCGTTCCGGTTTCGCTCTGTCCGAACTTTTCAAAAAAGAACGATTTGACGCCGTCATCACGCTTTATTCCAGGGCTCGCGTGGGGCTGGCCTCGGTTTTGTCTAAAATCCCCTATCGCTTTGCACCCGCGACCAGGTTCGCCCAGATTTTCTACAATCACCGCCTCACTCAGCGCCGTTCCCGCTCCGAAAAACCGGAATATGTTTATAATGAAGACCTGATCCGTCACTTTTTAAAGCAACAGAAAATTTCATCCCATAAAGAACCGGGGCCGCCCTATCTTCATTTTGACGATCACGAGATCGCTCAAAAACGTCTTCGGTTTTGCGAAACGCATCAACTCGATCCACAAAACGCCTTGGTTTTTCTCCATTCCGGCAGCGGCGGATCGGCGAATAATTTAACGGTCGAGCAATACGCAAAATTGGCCAACCATCTCAAATCCGGTAAAGGTCATACGATCATACTGACCGCAGGCCCCGGAGAGTTGGAACACGCAAAAATACTCAGCAAACAGCTCCCCCATACCCCGCATGTTGTTTATTACTCGACTTTTGGACTGCAGAACTTTGCGAAACACATTCAATTTGCCGACGTATTCATCAGTGGATCGACCGGCCCTCTGCACATCGCGGGTGCCTTGGATACGCCGACCGCCGCCTTTTACCCACGCCGCCGCTCCGCGACGGCGCTGCGCTGGCAAACGCTGAACAGCCCGAAACGGCGGCTCGGTTTTTCACCGGACGAAAAACATGACGATGAAAAGATATTGAATGTGGATTTGGAAAAAGCGGCCGGTCTGATTTCAGAACGATTTTTATCGTAATCGTTTTAAACCCAACCTTCTTTCATCAGCCTGCGAAGCTCCCGAAAATGCAGATCCGTGTCGAATAGCTGATCGGCTTTTTTCCGCCCGGCGGCCGCGAGTTTTTCGCGAAACGGCGCATCATTTTTTAGAAGAAGCAAGGACTCATACAAGCCCGTGATGTCGTCGGGCTCAAATAGAAGCCCGGTTTTTGCGTGGTCAACTATTTCCGGCACGCCGCCACGATTCGTGCCCGCCACGGCGACACCGGCCCGCATTGCCTCAATCAACACCAGTCCGAAGGTTTCCTCCGCCGTCGCCAGAATCACGCAGTCACAGGCCTGCATCCAATCCTGGGGGCGTTCGACAAAATCCTGAAAGATAATGTCTTGCTTTAATCCCTGTCGTTCAACTAATGATTTTAATTGATTTAAATCAGACAAACTCATCGCACGACCAACAATCAGGCCCTTCATCGCCGTATTGTTTTTTTTCGCCCGCGCGATAACCTCCACGAGTAAACGCTGCCGCTTATTTTCCTCAATCCGGCCAAAAAGCCCGACCAAGAAAGTACCTTTATCCACCTCCCAGGTTTGACGCAAGTCTTGACGTTCTTCGCGCGATAGCACGCAGGACGGCGTGTCCACGCCATAATATAATCTTTGGATTTTTTGGGTGTTTTCCGCGTTTAAATATTGCCGCGCCTCCTCTGCAAGTTGATCCGTAATGCACAGCATCATGTCCATCTGACGATACAGAAAACGATGGTAGAAATCGTCCTTGTTTCGCGTCATTTTCATCTGCCGGGTGTAAACCAGCTTAGGCTTTCTACGGGAAAATTTTTTGGCCAGCGCCGCGAGGGGGAAATCCTTGCCCCAATGCGTGTGCAGCACGTCAATGTCCCGAGCGTCAATCAGAGCCGCGATCCTTTTGGCGGTCAATACAGGGAAAGGAGGAAAGTGTGATTTTTCTGTGACGTATTCGAGGTCATCCCGCTCGAAATAAGGTTTAAGCCGACCGTCGGAACATAGGATGGAGATCACATTATCTGCCCCGGACAGGTTTTTCACCGCCCGGTACATATAAAGTTCCAAGCCGCCCAGAGACGGAGAAAGGCAGAGTTCGAGGATATTCATAGCGTTTGGATTGTCACGAAGACGGGGTTCTTCCCGTCTTCACTTCGGATTGCGCCGTTGCGCTGGATAAAAAAACAAGCATCGTCACACAATAGGTCGTCATCATGGGATTTCGGTTCACCCAGCTTTCACTCACGCCAAACCATGTAAAGGCCAAGACCCCGATGAGGCCCGACAACGTGTAGCAGTGCAGCAGGCGGTCTTTGGCTCTCTGCCACAAACGGCGGAAGAAAAGAAACGGCAAAATGAAGAGGGCGGTCACAAGGAGAACCAAACCGGACAACCCGCCTTCGGCCAGCAATTGAAAATACAGGTTGTGCGCATTGGCCTGGTTTGCGGCGAAGTCATTTTTATACGACAAGCCTTTTTCAAACAAAATGCGCGAGTCGTGTTTAAAATCACCCATGCCGGTGCCGATGAAGGGTGAGTCCTTGAAAATCAGCAGGCTGTTCCGCCACATGACAAGCCGCGCGCCCAGCGAGCTGTGTTTATTGGGATCTTCCTGAAAAAGCATTAAATCATCAACACCCTCTTTTAGCCCACTGACAAGACGTTCCGGCCTTAGAGCAATGATGAGGATGATCACAACCACCACCCCGGAAATCAGGATACCCCAGGTTTTGCGCTCAATCTTCTTCCGATACAGCCACCCCAGGCAAATCAAAATAAAAGGAACAAAGAACCACGACGTCCGCGACCCCGACAATAAACTGGCGTAGACTCCCGCCACCACTGCAAGCGTCGCGATAAAAAAGGGCAACCCGCGCTTCCCAAAGAAAAAAATGCCGCACACTACATAAGACGTGCAAAGGATCGCCTGATTCCCGAAAATAATTTTATGATAAGCACCGAAAGCCACCGCATTTTTGATGACCTCAACCTCATACCAGGCCTGAGCAGCCATCACAAATACAGCAACAAATGCACCTGCCAAATAATATGGGCCCGCGACAATCTGCTTTTTTCTTAACATGAAATAAATGGGAATGATGGCCAAAAGACGGACATAGCGCTCCAGGCGCTTCAAGCCTTCACGCATATCTTCGGTCATTAAGAGGGATGCAAGCGAAAAGAAGAAGAATGCCGCAAAGCCCAGCAAAAAACGCTTTTCACCGCGGTTTAAGTTTTTCCAAACATCCCTGCAATGAAATAAGCTCAACGCCGAAAGCAGGGCATAGATTACGCTGCCCGCATCCTTCATTGTCGCTACTAAAACAGGAAATAAAAAAACGAGAGATACAATGACCTGGCTTTGCCAATCGGCTTTCAGCCCGGAAAAGAATGACTTCATTAAAAACACATCAGTATCGCAGGTGATCGCCACAAAACCCCGATTTATCTCCCAACACCCGCCTCGTTGTCAAGCAATGAATGCAGAGCCGTCTTGACTTCAAAAGAGATACACTCTAACATGGCTCGCCTTTAGGGGGAGCATTGACATGAATCTGATCGTCATTGGCACACAATGGGGGGATGAGGGAAAGGGCAAGATTGTGGACCTCCTTTCCGAGCACGCGGATTATGTGGTCCGTTACCAGGGCGGCCATAATGCGGGTCACACCATCGTCATTGGCGAAAATGCCATCGTTCTTCACTTGATCCCGACCGGGCTGCTGCAAGCCGGGAAAAGAGGTGTTATCGGCAATGGTGTCGTCATCAATCCTAAAGCGTTGCTTGAGGAAATAGAAGGTTTAACCGCTCAAGGTATTGCTGTTGACGGACGGCTCTTTATCAGCGCGTCGGCGCATCTCATCATGCCCTATCATCAACGTATTGATTTGGAAAGCGAAAAAACAAAGGGGCACCGAAAAATTGGGACAACGGGACGTGGCATCGGCCCAGCCTATGCTGACAAAATGTCCCGAACCGGCATCCGCGTCTGTGATCTCTTCGACAAAGCGCTTTTCAAAGAAAAACTCGAAACCAACGTGCAAGCCATCAACCAGACATGTGCCGAAAGCGACACTACGCCTCCTTTTGATGTTGAGGAGATTTATCAGGAATACCTTGGCTACGCGGAAAAAATCCGCCCCTACGTGACCGATACGGCGCTGTTGTTGAATCGGGCCATTGACGAGGGAAAGCACCTCCTCTTCGAAGGGGCGCAGGGCATGCATCTTGACGTGGATCACGGCACCTATCCCTACGTAACCTCCTCGAATTCAAGCGCGGGCGGCGCATCAACGGGCACGGGCGTGGGCCCTACCCGCTTCAATGAAGTCCTCGGCGTTACGAAGGCCTATACGACGCGCGTGGGCAGCGGCCCCTTCCCCTCGGAACTGACTGGCGAGACGGGAGCGCTTCTTCGAAAAAAAGGGAGTGAGTTCGGCGCGACAACGGGGCGGCCCCGGCGTTGCGGCTGGTTTGACGCGTTACAGGTACGCCACACGGTCCGCATCAACCACATGACCTCTCTTGCACTCACGAAGCTGGATGTTTTGGACGGTCTTCCCCGGATTTCAATCTGCGTCGGCTACGAAATTGATGGGGAAACAGTACACGAAATGCCCTGTGCTTTGGGGGGCCTTGAACGGGCGAAGCCCATTCTCAAACATTTTTCGGGATGGGAGGAATCCACACATGGCGTGACGGACGAAGAGAAACTCCCTAAAAACGCAAAAATCTATCTTGAAGCCATTTCAGAGCTCGTCGGCTGCCGCATCGACATCGTTTCGACCTCATCAAAACGCGGCGAAACCATCGTCCGCCGCATGCCCTTTTCTTCATCCTCCCTTTAAGCCGCGTCCCACACTCGTGCCTGGAATATCAGACAATGTCCAAGCCTGAACTCATCGCCGAAATACAGGACGAAATCAAGCAAAGCGGGCCCATCCCCTTCCTCCGATTCATGGAGCTCGCACTTTATCACCCCAAATACGGCTACTATACGACGCCGGGTGAGAAAATCGGCTGGCGGGGCGATTTTTACACCAGCAGCACCGTCCATCCGATTTTCGGCGAACTCCTGGCGAAGCAGTTTGTACAGATGGGCGCTTTTCTTGAAAATGAGCCCTTTACGATTGTGGAAGTGGGCGCGGGGAAAGGTACGCTGTGTTCCGATATCCTCCAAACGCTTCGAGAAAATCATCCCGCATTTTTTGAAAGCTGCCGTTATGTCATCGTGGAGACCAGCGCATTTTTAAAAGAAAAACAAAGAGAGCGGCTCTCCCCGCTTTTCCCGAAGCACATTGTTTGGGAAGCCGCCATTCCCGAGGGGCTGTGCGGCGTCATTTTTTCAAATGAACTCCTGGATGCCCTCCCCATGCACAGGCTCCGCGTTGAAAAAGAGCATATTCAAGAAATCTTTGTGGGTTGGAAAGAAAACACCTTTGTGGAAGTGCTGGGGCCGCCCTCAAGCCCGGCGCTTTCGGACTATCTGGAACGGCTCAACATCTCTTTCGACAAGCCCGTTGAACTGGAGATCAACCTGAGGGCGCTGGACTGGATCGCATCCGCCGGACAAGCCCTCTCCAAGGGCTTTATTTTAACCATCGACTACGGTTATGCCGCCGCGGATCTGTACACGCCGAGAAGGCCGAAGGGAACTTTTCTCTGTTACCACAAACACAAGACCAACGAAAATCCCTACGTCCACGTCGGTGAGCAGGATATGACCGCCCATGTGAATTTCACATCCGTGGCGCGCCGGGGGGAGAACGCGGGACTTCAAACCCTCGGCTTTACCGATCAGATGCACTTTCTCATGGGGCTGGGCATTGCTCAGAAGATGGAAGCACCCGCGCAAAAAATGCATGAATCCGAGAGTGCGAAGAAAGAGTTCCTGGCCATGAAACAGCTGATGAACCCGGCGGGCATGGGTCACACCTTTAAAGTATTGGTTCAAGTAAAAAACATATCAGGAGTGGTTCAGTTGGATGGCCTGCAATATAACAGACTATCCGCACTGGACTAGGGCCTGTCACCGCGCCGCTGTTTGCTGTAAAGCGGCATGTTTTTTCGCCTCGATAACGCGGATATCCCCTTCGTCGAGGCGGTGTTTTTCAAGAAAGGATTGGAATGCCTGGGAGGCTTCCGCCTGCCGTCCCAGTTCTTGATAGGAGAGCCCTAGATAATAGTACATGAGGCTGCCAGGGGCCTGACGCCCCAATTTTTCGACGCCCTGTTCGAGGTTTTTGGCCGCCGCTTCATAACGGCCCAGCAAATAAAGACCGGCCCCACCATAGAGATGTTTTAAAGGATCCGCCACCACGCGCTCAAAAAGAAGCGCCATCCGTTCCTCCTCCGGGATTTGGACGCCCACCTTCCGCCGCCATTCGACATTCTTCCAATAGGGCAATTGCTGAAATTTTTTCGGATCCGTCTCCAGCTCCCTGCGCCAGTCATCCAGGCCGACAATGAATTCTCCCAGGGCGCGCCTGGATTCCTCCTCCACGCCTAACCTTTCATGTGTGAGGCTCTCATAATAATGATTCATAGGCGCGGAGAACACCGCCCCCTTTTGAAGAAAAGGGAGGGCGCTTTCGTACGCCCCCTTAAAATAGAGATCGACTCCTTTGTAATAGGAGGCCTTCAGGCCGTCCATCGTCTCCTCCTCAATCGTTGAAAGATAGGCGGACGCCTTTTTGTAGGCCCCCTGAGACTGATACAACTGCGCCAGGCTGAGCAGGGTTTTTTGATGTGCGGCATCATGATCCAAGGCGCGGAGCCAGGCCCGTTCAGCCTCGCGGCGGTTGCCTTCCCGCATCTGCGCCCGGCCCCAAAGCCATTCCCCGTTTGCGCCGGGAGCGAGACGCAGCGCTTTTTGTATCATCTCTCCCGCGTCTCCGAGCTTGCCCATTCTTAAAAAGGCATCGGCGATTTTCAAAAAACCGTCGGCCTTTTCCTGCTCCGATGTCCCAGAATCGAACAAATAACTGTCTCCGGCGGAGGCCGCTCCGCGCATTTCGGCAATGTGAATCGACATCGTGTCCTCGAAGAGGGATTTTGGCGTTTGAAACTCCACCAGCGTGAAGTCATCCGTATTTAAGACAGCGTCTCCGACGAAACGATCGACCTCCCCCGGACCAAGAATGAAATGCGCCCAGAGATCATAAACGGAATGCACGTCGGCCCGCGCCAAATCCGCCGCCACACCAGGGGCAGAGATACGGCGGCTCATCTCCTTGCGGTCGATATTAAAGGGGGTTTCCGATCCCAACATAATGAGATCGCCTGCGTCGGTGAAGAAAATCATCACCTCTTTAAAAACAGAATGAAAGGTTTTGACAACGGATTTCAACTCCGTGGAACGGATGCCGTAAAAATGAATCCACTGCGAAAAAACGCCGCCGGGATTTAAGTGTTCCTTCCCGAGCTGAAAAAACTCCTTCGTGAACAGCTTGGCCGAGCCGCTGCGCCAGGGATGCGATGGCTCGGAAACGATGACGTCGTACCGCTCACCGGTGCGAAGCAGGTAGTTCCGCGCGTCGTCCTCCACGAGGGAAACCCGCGGGTCGTCCAAGACATTGTGGCTGAAGGGATCAAAAAAGCGCGAACCTTCAATGACCGCCGGCTCCAGCTCCAGCGTGATTAATTTTTCGATGGGGTGCATGATCATCGACCCCGTGGTAATGCCGCTGCCGTGCCCGATCAGCATTACATTCCTGGGATCGGGGGCAAAAAGCATGGGGAGATGCGCCACCAGCAACTGCGTTTTCATGTCGCCTGTGGTGGAGGCGTTCGGCTTGCCGTCGATGGCCAGGGTCAGGTGCGGGATTTTTGCCAGCGTCTGGTGCTGCACGACCGTCACCGTCGCGGAAATGCCTTCTTTGTAATATAAGAGATTCAATTTCGACTGCTGGCCGAAAAGCTCGCTCGACATCATTAACGGATTCCACGTCGGCGCTGAAAGAATCATGACCGCGAAAAATCCGAAAACACCGCCCGTCGCCCAGGTTTTGCTTCGGGCAAAAACCGAAGACTTCAAGGCTTCACGCCCGGAGACCCGAAACCAAAGCATGAGCGCCAGGAGCACATTGATCATAATCGCAAAGTGCAGACTTTTTTGAATACCGAAGATTGGCAATAAAATAAAGCCCACGGAAAAGGAACCCGCAATCGTTCCGACTGTGTTCACAGCGTAGGCCTGCCCCACAATCGAACCCAAGGGCCGGTTTTCGGATTTTTCACGCGAGGTGAGAATGTGGATGACCAACGGGAAAACACCGCCCATGAGCAGGGTGGGTATCATCATCACCGCGCCGGAAATGACAAATTTCGCCGCCGCCCGTACCTTGCTCCAAGTGTGCAGCACGGCCATGATTTTCAAAAAAATCGTCGGCAGCAACGGAAACACGAACTCCCCGGCAAAGGCGAAAAGGGCAATCCCCGCCTGAACAAGGGTGAGCAGCATCAGCGGACGTTGAAAGCGTTTTAAAAGAAGCGAAAAAAGAAAGCTCCCCAGCGCCAGGCCCAGCAGATAGGTCGAAAGCATCGTTGCGTAGGAATAGACGGTGGACCCCAAAATGAGTGTAAGAATCCGCGTCCACACCACCTCGTAAATCATTGCCGAAAAACCGGATACAGAAAAAACCATAAAAAGCAACTGAGTGAGGTGTACTTGTTCATGTGAAACTTTTATTTTTTTTGCCGGTTTAGGTGTGGCGGAAACATCTTGCGCGTCCGACGTCTCGCCTGCGTCCCGCTTTCCCAGGGCAATCGCAACGAGGGCGATCAGGCCATTTAAACCTGCCGCCAAGAGTGTCGTTTTTTGAAGACCGAGGTTGGGCAAGAGGAAAAATCCGGCGGAAAGCACCCCCGCCACCGCGCCGAAGGTGTTAAAGGCATAGAGCAGCCCCACGCCCTTACCGGCTCCATCCCGGTTTTTATAGCGCTGGGCCAGGACGGGCAGCGTGCCCCCCATCAGCGCCGTCGGCAACAGCAGGATCAGCACCGCCAGCACAAAGCGCACCAAACTGAAGACATAAAATGAAAAATCAAATACGGCGGAAAGGACTTGGTACACGGGGACGAGGGAGGCGAAAAGCACGGGCACGGCGAAGGCATAAAGCCCGATGCCCAGCTCCAGCAAGCCGTAGGTCTTCAAAGGATTTGCGTATTGATCCGCCCGCTTGCCGAAGAACCAGCTTCCGAGCGCCAACCCGCCCATGAAGGCCGTCAAAAGCGTCGAGATAGCAAACATCGAGGCCCCGAACACGAGGATCAACTCCCGCATCCACACCATTTGGTAGAGTAAGGCCGTCAGGCCGGACAAAAAGAAAAGAATCGGAACCAACGCGAACATAAGGGAGGTATCTTAGAGGAAAACCGGTGGAATCTCAAACGGATCTTGTCGGTGCAACCCCGCCGCCATCATGTTTCAAGCGTGCCGCAATCAACACCCCGAAAAAAAGCAGGCCGAAGGCGCAGACAATGGATGCGCCGGTCGGCAAATCCCAAAAAGCGGAACCGAAAAGACCTGTTGCGCTCGCGAAAACACCCAGCCCCCAGCCGATAATCAACCGCCGTGCGACGGTGTCGGCGAAAAAAAGTGAAAGAAGTGCCGGAACGATCAAATATGAAAAGACCAGAAGGATGCCCGCCAGTGCGACGGAACTGGTGACGACGAGGCCGAAGGTCACATAAAACAAAAAATCCCACAGCCGGACGCGCAGCCCCCGCTGTGCGGCGGCCTTGGGATCGAAGGAAAGAGCCATCAACTCCCGCCGGAAAAACCAGTGAAAACCGCCGACGGCGGCGTAGAGCAGGGCTGTCCGGAGTATTTCGCCGCTTGAAACGGTCAGGATGTTGCCGACCAGGAGAGAGCGGATGTGTTCCGCGCCTCCCGGCGCTTGATCCAACACGATGATACCTGCGGCGGCGGAGACGGCATAGGTAACGCCGATGACGGCTTCTTGGGGAATGCGGTCGTCGTCGCGCCGCGACAGGGCGAAAAAGAGGGCGCCCACAAGCGTCATGCCGAGCGAAAAGGCGTAAGCCGCCGGGTCATGCAGATCAAAGCCGAAAAGCAGGGCACAGCCCGCGCCCAGAGCCGCAAGCTGCGCCAGCGCCAAGTCAACAAAGATCACGCCGCGCCGGATGACGTGTATCCCCAAATAGGTGTGAATGCCCGCCAAAATGAGGCAGGCGGTCATGGGCCAGAAAAGCAGCGCGGCCACTTTATGATCCTCCCGGTCTTTCAAACGCGCGGGCCAGGCTCTGGCTCAAGTGATCGAAAAGCGCGAAATAGTCCCCGATCCCCGTGGCTTCCGAAACCGAAGGAGGCAGTGTGACAACGGCCGCGCCGGTCTTTTCCGAAAGAAAGCGGGAAATCTTCGGATCAAAGTAGGGCTCTGCAATGATGACGCGGACGCCCTCCGTCTTGATCCGTTCGATCAATTGTTGCAGGTGTGCCGTGGCGGGCGGAATGCCGGGCTTCGGTTCGATGTAATCGACCGCCGTCAGCCCAAAGCGCTTCAAAAAATAGGGCCAGCTTTTGTGATAGGTGACGACCCGTTCCCCCTGAAACGGCCGCATCCTTTCCGACCAGATTTCCAGGGCCGCATCCAGTTTTTCGCGGAAGCGCCGTACATTCGCTTCGTAATGTTGCTTTCCTTCGGGGTCAACCCGAATCAGTCCGGAGAGAATGTTTTGCGCCATACGCGCGCCATTCACCGGGTCGAGCCAGTAGTGGGGGTTGCCCGCGCCGTGCACGTCGCCCGATGCGCGGTCAATCCGGCCCGAAGGCACGTCGATGAGAGAGATTCCCTCCGAAGCCGAGACATACCCCGACCCGCCCGGCCGAATCCTGGCGTTCCGCGCGCCGGTCAATAGTGGCGGCAGCCACCCCTCCTCCAGGCCGAGACCGACGGCCACAAGCAAGTCCGCCCGTGTCAGTTTTAAAATATAGCTCGGCTTGGGGTCGATAAAATGGGGATCCTGTACGCCCCGCGCAATAAAATCGACCCGCACGCGTTCTCCGCCGACGGCCCTCGCGATGGCGGCCAAGTCCTCCGTCGTTGTCACGACGCGGACGGTCTTCGCGATGGCAGGTCCCGGAATCGTAAGCAAAAGCACGGCCCACAGCCAAAAAACCTGTTTTTTCATCTCTCCCCCTTAAAACGTGTGGGCGGCGTGCGCGCCGATGGAAAATTCAAATTGGAGGAACAGGGCATGCACCGGGTCGGGTCTGTCGTCCGAATCATCGTAGTTATATTGCAGGCGAAGTTTTGAAAACTCCGAAGGATAGAAGGTCAGGTTCGGCGAAATCCGCCGCCGGTCTCCCGTCCGGGGGTCGTTCGGCTCTGTGGCGTCGGCTTGGCCGTAGCGCAGGCCCGCCACCCATCGCCGCGTGAAGCCGTAGAGCGTTTGAAGATAAAAGCCCTTTGTTTTAAAGGTTTCGGCGGGCAGAGGGGTCGTCCCCGCCACGTTCACCGCACCCGCTTCGTAAACCCGCTGCATTACCTCCCCTTGCAGCGTGACGAAGGGCCAGCCGTGGTCGGTCCGGAGCGGCTTCCACTTCATAAAAAAATCAAGACCGTGAATCCGTGTCTTCGCGTCCGGTCCCGTGCCGTTGTGACCGAAGAGATGAGAGGTCCCCGCCACCGCCGAAACCGTCCCGCCGAGATCGAAAGCGGTTTTTACCCGTCCCATGTAGAGCAGGTCGTCGGCCTCGTTCACGACCTGCTCCGTGATGGGCCGTCCCGCGAAGGTTGCTCCTTCCTCATCTTCATCTTCATGTCCATGCTCAGGCGAAGAGAGAAAACTCGAGGCCGTTTCTCCTTTGGCGTTTTGGACAGAGCCCACGACTTCCAGATAAAACGGGAACGGCAGAAGCGCGGAGAGCTGCACACCGAGGTTTCGCAAGCCCTCGCCGCCGAACATCAGCGTGTTGATGAGGGTTTGATCGGCGAAAGCCCAGGCATGCGGATGAAGCGGATTGGCCCGGCCGAAGCGTGTAAAAAACTGGCCGCCCATGACTTGCAGGCCGTAAGGCAGGCCCAGTGTCGTCATGAACGCCTCCTCCACTTCCACAACGGACTCACCATCGTGGAAGGCGAAGATGAGGTGCCCCTCGGCCCGAAAATAGGGATCGACGACGCTCGTCATCGTCAATTCGAGATTTTGAAGCGTAAAACCCCGTTCAACGGGATCATGCGCCCCGGATTGCAAGTGGTTCGCGTCGGAAAAAAGCGCGGCGGCGAAGAGCCCGTTTAAGGAGATATCGGGATTGAAACGTTGCGGCGCGCGCGACGGAGTCTGTGCCAAAAGCGGTGCAGCCACGCTGAAAAACGTGGCGAAAAAGATCAAAATAGTTTTGAGTCGCATAGGGTTCCCTTTCAAATTGAGACAGATTGCACACAGGCTTGATCGGCATCTCCCCCGCCGTTTCACTGACAGCGTGAAGGGAGAATACGCATGACAAACGGATCGGAAATCCGTCCGCCTTAAAAATCAAACCGATTAAATGAAATCAGGATGCGGTAGCGCTAAGAGAAAAGGGAGGGCCCCGTGAAAAATCGAGTCTGTGCGCCGCCTCTTGCGGCGTCTCTTGCCGGACAAGCTGTTTTTTGTAAATGATCCGCAGAAAAGCGGAAAGCGCCGCGACGAAAGTGAGCACGGCCTGCCCGTGATGCACCACCCACTCTCCGATGGCACAGGCATGCGTGTGGAAAAGCTCGTCCTCGGCATAGGCGTGATAGAGCGCGAAGGCGGAAAAAACAAAGAGGTAGACGGCAATGCCCGCAAAAAGCGCCGAGGTAAGCCGTCTATGTGTCGAAGGTTTCCGAAACATAGACATATAGTATTCTATTCGCCGGAGACCTTGTCAAGCGCGAAAGGCGGTTTCATTCCCGCGCCTCCGCTTTTTCGGAGGTCTCTTTTTTTTGAAAAAAGATATGCATCATGAGGAGGGTGATGCCGAGGGTGATGGCAGAATCAGCAATATTGAAGGCGGGCCAGTGATATTGCTCGATGTAAAAATCCAGAAAATCAACGACTTCGCCCAAACGCACGCGGTCGATCATGTTGCCGATCGCTCCACCGAACAGCAGGGAAATCGCAATCAGGGCAGCGGTGTCGTCCTCATCCGTGTCGCGAAAGAAAACAGCCAGTAAAAGGAGGGCGATAATGGAGACCACGCCAAAGAAAATCATGCGAAAAGTCGCCCCCTGACCGGCAAAAAAACCAAAGGCCGCGCCAGGATTTAAAATATAGGTCAGGGAAAAATAACCCTCGACAACAACGAGGGATTCATGGAGTTGAAAAGTTCGCTGCACCCAAATTTTGGTGATTTGATCAAGCAGAATAATGCCGCCGCTGATCGGAAAAAGGAAGAGGAATTTACGTAGCATGAGGCGTCTCGGAAGCGATAACCTCCGCGCACCGACCGCAAAGCGTGGGATAGGCTTGATGCGAACCGACTTCGGGTTGAAGCATCCAGCACCGCTCGCACTTCTCCCCTTCGGCGGGCGTCACGCGAATCTTCAAGCCCAATTCATCGACCGTCGTATCGTAGACCCAGTCGGTGGAAGCGCTTGTCTCTGGCGCATCCTCACGCCACGGTCCGAGGCCGGCCTGAGAAACAATGAAGAAGGCCGGCAGAAAAGCTTCATGTGCTGTAAGTGCTTCGTAAAGCGGGGGCTTCGCCGACAAGCTGACGGCGGCCTGGAGGGAATTGCCGATGCGCCGTTCCTTTCGCGCGGTTTCCAGCACGACGGAAACCGCCTCTCGAACCCGCATTAAGTTGTCCCATCGTTTCAAGCGGGCGCCATCGACCTGTTTCAGTGCGGCAAAATTTGTCAAATGCACCGAAGCCTCGGGCCGAAGTCCTTCGGGCAGGTGCCGCCAAATCTCTTCGGCAGTGAAGCTGAGCATCGGGGCCATCAAACGCACGAGAGTCAGCAATATTTCCTGCATGACCGCCTGCACGGCCCGGCGCGCCGCTGCGTTTTTCGCCGAAGTGTAGAGCCGGTCTTTGATGATGTCCAGATAAAAGGCCGAAAGGTCCACGGCGCAAAAGTTATTCAAGGTGTGAAAGACCACGTGAAAAGTCGATTCCTCATAGGCACGCTGCACTTTTTCATTGATTAAATGAAGCCGATCCAGAGCCCAGAGATCAATCTCCTGAAAATCATCTTCCGAGAGTTCATACCCTGCTGTCGATGAAAAATCGGAAAGATTACCGAGCAAAAACCGGCAGGTGTTTCGGATTTTTCGATAGGCCTCTGAAATCTGCTTTAGAATATCGGGGGAAATGCGGATGTCGCCGCTGAAATCGGTCGCCGCCACCCACAGTCGCAAAATATCCGCGCCGTTTTTTTGAATGACTTCCTGAGGCGCGATGACGTTACCGAGGGATTTGGACATCTTCTTCCCCTCGCCGTCCACCACAAAACCGTGTGTCAATACCGTGTCATAGGGAACACGGCCGTCGGTCATGAGCGAGGCCAGCATCGTGCTGTGAAACCAGCCTCTGTGCTGATCCGATCCTTCCAGATACAGATCAGCGGGCCAGGACAGATTGGGCCGGGTTTTTAAAACCGCCGCGTGGCTCACGCCCGACTCGAACCAGACATCCAGAATATCCTGCTCCTGCTCAAACGTCCCGCCGCCGCAATGGGGACAGCGTGTCCCCTCGGGCAGCAATTCGACGGCAGACTTTGTAAACCAAAGGTCGCTCCCCTCCCCGGCTTCCATCAGATTGGCGACGTGGGTGATAGTCGTTTCGGAGGTAAAAGGCTTGCGGCACTCCAAACACGTAAAGGCCACGATGGGCACGCCCCACACCCGCTGGCGTGAGATACACCAGTCCGGGCGGTTTGCAATCATGCCTTCGATGCGCTCCCGGCCCCATTTCGGAATCCACTTCACGTCTTCCGCGATGGTCTTCAAGGCCCGCTCCCGAAGCTGATTTTCGGCCATAGAGATAAACCATTGCTCCGTCGCCCGGAAAATCACGGG
>JBHHXB010000020.1:0-19617 GCA_046756825.1 Nitrospiria bacterium
AGCGGTTGTTCTTATTTTATGAAAACCGGTGGATATGACGATTCCCGGCCCTCCGCTCCCGAAGACCGGGGCGCGCTGGTTTTAAAAAACGATTGGTACGGGGATCAGGCGGCCCGCCTTGTTTATATCAATCAGAATTGGAGCCCTTATGACAGCTTGTGGTTTTATTACACGACGCAGGGATCCGAACTGCTTTCCTATGATTATTTTGTAAATCTGGAACAGATCGACAATACAACGCGATTTATTGATCCGCGCAACATGGCCCGTTTCCGTTTTATGCCGCAGCGTCCGACCCGTAACAATCCAGAGGGGCTGCCTGTCGGTATTGTTCGCAATAAAAATTACGTCGGCTTTACCTGTGCGGCCTGTCACACGAATCAAATTAATTACAAGGGAACGGGGATTCGCGTGGATGGTGCGCCCACCTTGGCCAACCTGCTGGCCTTTCTGACTGTCTTGGAAAAAACAATCAAAGCGAATCTGGATGACGCGGATAAATTCGACCGGTTTTCCCGCCGGATTTTAGGCGATTTTTACAGTGAAGGGGCAAAGACGGCCCTCCGGGCGGATCTCGGCGATACATTAAACGAACTGAGTGTGTATAACCGCCGAAACTTTTCCGATACAAAGGATGGGTTTGCGCGGATTGACGCTATTGGCCGAATATTCAATCAGGCCATTAAATTTACCAGCGGAGACGGCTTCAGTCTCCCGCCCGACGCACCAGCGAGTTATCCCTTTATCTGGGATACACCGCAGCACGATTGGGTGCAGTGGATCGGCTTAATTCCAAACGCGAATGTCGGCTCTCTGGCTCGAAACGCCGGTGAGGTTATTGGTGTTTTCGGGAAGGTGACGGTCGAAAAACAGGATTCCATGATTAAGAAAGTGCACGGGTATGGTTCGACCGTGGAGGCCAAGAACCTGGTTGAGCTGGAGGAATGGGTTAGACGCCTGGCATCCCCGCAGTGGCCGGAAGCCATCCTGCCTGAAATTGATGACGCGAAGGCGCGTCAAGGGGAGGCGCTCTACCAGCGGAAGTGTGTTTCCTGCCATTTCTTGATCAATCGCTCCGATCCGAAGCGTAAAATCAGGGCGCAAATGTACGGTGTTGATCTTGTCAGGACAGATAAAACCGCCGCCCACAATGCCGTGACCGCTGTGGCTCCCACAGGCATTTTAGAGGGGGCCTTGATGCCTCTGACAACAGAGAAATTTGGAGCGAAGGCCCCCGTGGCCCTCATCACGCGTGACCTTTCTCTGGGGGTGGTCACCCGGAATAAAGAGGCGGCCATTGAAGCCGCTATTCTGGCAAAGAAGCACGGGAACGGGATTAAAGCCCTGCCGAAGCAGGGCGAGCACCCCGAGGATACAGATCAAAACCCCTTTGCGTCGTTGATGTCCTATAAGGCCCGGCCGCTCAACGGGATTTGGGCGACCGCGCCTTTTTTGCACAATGGGTCTGTCCCGACATTGTATGATTTGCTGTTGCCGGTAAAGGATCGTCCAACACGGTTCGCGGTTGGACAGCGTGAATTTGATCCGGTCAGGGTGGGCTTTAAAAGTGATCCGAATGACCCGAATGCGCCCTTTGTTTTTGAGACCTCGAAGCACGGAAACAGTAACAGCGGGCATCTGTATGGTGTTAATTTAAGCGAGGCGGAGCGCTGGGCCCTGATCGAATACCTGAAGTCTTTGTAAATCAAGACTTGAAGATTTCAAGCGCAGTCCTGTATTTTTTGACAATGCAGAATTTAAAAATGCGGGATAATCTCGCAATTAAAAAAAAGAGAAAAAACATGGCGAAAATTACCTTGAAAGGGAACCCCATCGAAAGCGCCGGAGTGCTTCCGGGTATCGGCACGGAAGCACCGGACTTTACACTGGTTAAGAACGATTTGTCCGAAGTCCGCCTCAAAGACTTTCGTGGGAAAACCGTGGTGCTGAATATTTTTCCCAGTATCGACACGGCCGTCTGTGCGTCGTCTGTCCGGCGGTTTAACGAGGAAGCCAATCACTTGAAAGAAACCGTGGTGCTCTGCATATCGGCGGACTTGCCTTTTGCGCTCGGGCGATTTTGCGGTGCGGAAGGCTTGGAAAATGTCGTTCCCCTTTCAACCTTTCGGTCCGCCACCTTTGGCACGGCCTATGGCGCCGTGATTACCACCGGCCCGCTTGCCGGATTACTTTCCAGAGCGATTGTCATCGTGGATACGTCAGGAAAAGTTTCCTATGTCGAGCAGGTCTCTGAAATCACCCAGGATCCAGATTTTGATGCCGCATTGGCGGCGCTTTCATAACGGTGGGGTGGATTTGAAGTCTGATCGCCTGCCTCGCGTCGTCGATTTTTTAAGAGGCCTTACTTGGGTGCAAGATCGCCGATTTGGTTGGTTTCCGCCTCGCCCAGGATGGCTGAGTCGTAGCGGTAGTGCTTGAACTCGAGGAGGTTGCCGGAGGGGTCCTCGAGAAAAAACGTCAGATGTTCCAGGCGTGTGTGGGGGAAGCGGCATCGGGGTTTTTGATAAAAAAGCAGTGATTTTTTCTCCGCGCGATTGACGATGCCCTGCCATGTGCTTTTTGTTTTTAAGACCAAGCCAAAATGCCGGGGATAAACCCCGTCCTGTCGAGGGATAGGTGTTTCGGTGAGGTGGGCGATAATTTGATGCCCTTTAAAATTCAAGGTCATCGCAATGGAGGACGTCCGTCCCATTTTGCACCCCAGACCATCGACATAAAACTCTCTGGTGGCCTCCAGGCTATGGACGGGGAATGCAAGGTGAAATAAGATCTGGCCCATTTCAGTTTTTTCTCATACTGCGCGATGGGATGATTCTAGCATGTTTATCTTAAAAATTGAAAGGATTCAACCAACCTTTAGATGAGTGAGGTTTGATAGGGTTGTTCCGAAACAAGCGGCAATATTTAGCTGAAAGGGATAGTTGAAAAATTTTGAACTGAAATAAAAGCGGTATAAGAAAAATGTCTTTTTTTGCGCGATGGCTTCGTTTTCAATAGGACGATTGTCCTGGCAAAATACTTTCCGAAGTCAATGCTCATCCGCCCCTTCAAAGCCACATTGCCGCCAGGCCTCGTACAGTACAACCGCGACGGCATTGGATAAATTCAAGCTCCGATTGTCGGGGAGCATCGGGATTTTCAAGAGGTGTTCCGGCGGAAAGCGATTGCGGATGGCTTCAGGCAGGCCACTCGTCTCCGAGCCGAAAAGCAAGGCATCCCCTGGCCTGAAAGCCACTTCATGGTAAGGGCGGGTGGCGAACTTTGAACAGGCCAGCAAGCGCGGTGGTTTTTCAGATGTGGTGAAGGATTCCAAAGAAACATGAACCCGAACCTGTGCAAATTCACGGTAGTCGAGCCCAGCCCGAAGCAGTTTTTTATCCTCTAAATCGAAACCCAGCGGTTTGATTAAATGCAGTGCCGCGCCACTGTTCGCGCAAAGACGGATAATATTCCCCGTATTGGGTGGAATTTTGGGTTGATACAAGACAACATGAAACATGCTAATTTTTAAAAACTGTCGGGAATAGGGCGTATAACTAACTGGTGGAGTAAAAGGAATATCGTAGCGGCGGAGGGACTTGAACCCCCGACCCGATGATTATGATTCACCTGCTCTACCAACTGAGCTACGCCGCCATGCAGAATTGGGGTCATCTTATAGCATCTTTTCTTTCGAAGCGTCAATCTTCGGAATACGAAATGGAAACGTTGAGCTACCGCCTGTTTCCAAAGAGGAATTGACATCATTTTCGGATTGGACTATCTTTATCGCCGATTTCTTCACGGGGGGTTTTAGTCAAATAAGGAGCGACATGCAGGAGCGAACATTATCTATTATCAAGCCGGATGCGGTGGCGAAAAATGTGATCGGCGAAATTATTTCAAGATTTGAAAAAAACGGACTCAAAGTTGTTGAAGCCAGACTGCAAAGCTTGACGAAAGAGGCGGCGGGCGGATTTTACCAGGTACACGCAGAGAGACCGTTTTTTAACGACTTGGTTACATTCATGTCTTCCGGCCCGTGTTTTGTCATGGTGCTTGAAGGGGAAAACGCGGTTTCAAAAAACCGGGAACTCATGGGCGCGACGGACCCGAAAGAAGCAGAAAAAGGGACGATACGTGCGGATTTCGCCGACAGCATTGAGGCCAACGCGGTGCATGGTTCTGATTCTCAAGAAAATGCCGCAACGGAAATCGCTTTTTTCTTTGCCTGATCCAGGGCTTTTCCCTTAACGTCTTCATGAGCCGACAGCGCCCTTTATCATGAATGCGTCGCATTACGATGTTGTTTTTGTCGGGGAAGGGCTGATTTCACTTGCGGCGGCAGCCACCCTCGCTAAAAAAGGGAAGTCTGTTCTCCTGCTTGGGGGGGCGGATGCTCTCGCGCAGAATATCCCGAATGAGGCTTTTTGTTTTTCCCTCGGGCCGTGTTTTTATTTTGGTTATGAAAAACAGGGCGCGATGGAGGGTTTTTTTTCAAAACTCGCCTATCCCATTCCCAGCCTAGAGAAAAAAGGCCTCCGTTTTCGCAAAATCACGCCGATACTCCAAGTTGTTTTGCCGGGACATCGCGTCAGTCTGCATGCGGACGACGCGTCTTACTTTGATGAGGTGAATCGGGAGTTCAGGCCCTTCTCTCAAAAGCTGAAGGCGTTTTTTAATCAAATCGAGCGGGAGGCCGCTGTTTTTTATCCTCATGTCGGCCAGTTCCCTCAAATTGAGATTGAGGGCGTAGGTGATCGGCTCAGTGAGTGGAAAAAGCAGATTGATTCCACCCAGGCCATACAGCAGCAGCAGAAAATCAAGGCGTCAGCCCTCTTGGAGCCTTATAACTTTCCTCCGAATATCCAAGAATATTTTAAGTTATTGTTTCTTTTCGCCTATCAAAAGCCGCTCGAAGCAGGCTCTGCTTTCGAGCTGATCCAATTATTGTCCTCTTTTCAAAAAGGCGGGGTTTGTTTTTCAGGGGGCTATCCGGTACTGGCGTCTTTTTTTCATGCTTTGATCAAAGCACGGGATGGCGTGATTTTAAAGGAAACCGCGGTTTTGCAGCCGGAGCATCAAGGTGATCAAACTGCAGGGCTCACGCTTTCGAACGGTTCGGAAATCAGCGCCACCCACGTGGTGGTCGCGCGCGCCTCTGAAAAAAAACGGGCCGATTTCTATTTTAAAATTCCCGAAAATCTGATCCCGGAACCCATGAACGACAAGCTGTTGATGACGTGGGGCGCGTCCCGTCCTAAGAATGTTGAAGACCTTCTCGTGGTTCGACTCAGTCCGCCGGCGGGGGAAGCGGCGGAACTATCCAAAGACCGGCTGATGACCGTTTCCCTGCTGCTTTGTGATGATGCATCCCTGTCCAGGGCCGTTCGTTCGGATCTGGAGTTCCGCGTACTGGACCGGCTGCGATGGCTGATGCCGCTTTCCGAGTTATCCATCCAATGCATCCGGCATCCTGAAAGTGAAGCTCCCCAGCCCGATTTTTTTCGGGTTGGAGGTGATTTCTCAGGTCCGGCAAAGGAGGTTGTGAAAGGGGTTTTGAGTTATGTCCAACCGAAGGGGCGCAAAAAAATGTACGTCATTCAGTCGGAGCAATCCGATTTTATCGGCTGGGGGTCGGCCTTTCTTGCAGGTCATCGACTCGCCCGCGTCATTGAGAAATCCACCTGAATAAGGTCTGAAAAAACAGTCCGCCTTCAAACCACCATGAATGGATTGGGCATAAAGGTGAGGATGAAGATGATCAGTGAGGCCAAGGCGACCATGCGGTGTTTAAAATCAAGCGGTGCCGGGCCATCAATCACAGGTGGATGATTAACCCCGATCACTGAAGTCAAAATCGCCCATAGGTACCAGCCCTTCCATCCGTTTAAACCCAGCATCAGCAGAATGACAATGGCCGCCATGGAAATATAGCGGTGTTTTTTTCCGAGCAGGGCATAGGTGATGTGCCCGCCGTCGAGTTGTCCGATGGGCAGCAGATTCAATGTCGTGACAAAAAATCCGATCCACCCCGCAAAGGCGACGGAGTTTAAGGCCAGGTCATAGCCTTCCGGGGGCACCTTGCCGAGTACTTTGGCGATCAGCGTGAAAATAAGCGGGTCGCCCAGATGGATGAGCGCCATCCCGCTGGACATTTGAACAATTTGTGAGGAATGCAGCCCAATGGCGACGGCGAAGATCGACACGACAAAGCCCGCGATGGGGCCTGCCGCCCCGATATCCAGGAGTGCATTTTTTTTAAAGATCGGGGATTTGATCCGAATAAACGCGCCGAAGGTGCCGATGCCGAAGGGGAACCAGGGGCCTGGCACAAAATAAGGCGGCGTGACCTCGACGCCATATCGCCTGGAGGCAATGTAGTGACCCATTTCATGACAAAACAGAATCAGAAGCAGAGTAACGGCGAAAGGGAGCCCCGCGAAAAGTTCCATCGGATTTTTAAAGGGGTTCGCCCCTTCCTGAAAAGCCCCCGCAAGCAGGGTGGTGACCGAGGTGAGGACAAAAAGAAGGCTCGGGACGATTAAGGGGTGCCGCTTCTTTTTTGTTGTCTTACTAAGCGCTTCTTCATAAATCGGGGGTTGAGGGGCGACGGCCGACGAATCCTCGGCATTTGTGCTTGAATAAGGATGGCCCTTTCCCGCGCCATTCATTGCGGGATCGTCGGGTTTTGTGGTGCCCACGCCCGTCCCTATGGGGTCTTGTTCATCGGATGGCAAGGGGGACCTTTCTATTCAGGCAACGCGCGGACACGCGTGATGCCTGACATTGGTAGTTCAACTTGTCTGGTAAGGGTTTGTAAATAGATCTCTGACATTCCCGTGCCGATCAACTTTCCTTTGTAAAGGAGGCCTTGGTAAGTCACTTCGACGTCCTTGCCTTGAAGTTCCTGGAGGTTGTCCATAGGCATATTTTATTATATGCGGTGATTTAATCACTGGGCAAGTCTTAATCCAATAAGGAAGAACCTAATTTTGCGGAGCCTTGGGTTGCTGTTACCCTTCGATTTTGGGGTCGCGGTTGTATGCTTGACATGGCTGCCTAAATTTAAGATCATGTCAGGTCTATTAAAATCAGGAGATAATGATGTCATTTACATTTCGCCAGCCGAGTAACTTGAAAAGGAAACGCACGCACGGTTTTAGAAAGCGGATGTCAACCGCGAACGGCCGGAGAGTGATCAATCGCAGAAGAGCCAAAGGCCGCAAGCGTCTTTCGGTCTAACGTTCGGCTGAACCGTCTGGTTCAGAAAAGCGCCGTTTTGAATGTCAAAAAAAACGGTCGTAAAATTGTGACCGATCAGTTTGTGGTGTTGTTTTTGGATAACCATACGCAGGATGCAGCCTATGCCGTCCATATCAGAAAACGCTTTGGGAATGCGGTGGAGCGCAATCGTGCGAAACGGGTTTTTCGGGCGTCCCTGCGACAGCTTAAAGAGATGATTCGCGGTGTTGATTTGATTGTGATCCCCAGAAGAGGCGGGAAGGGGCTTGGTGTGCCGGGAATGGCTCCTCTTTTAGAAAAAAGCTTTGCAAAAGCAGGTCTATCCCAGGAAAGATGATTGCCGCGTTTTTTACAGGAATGGTTCGTTTTTACCAGCGATTTGTCTCGCCCGTGCTTCCCCCGACGTGTCGTTTTGATCCGTCCTGTTCATCCTATGCCATTCAAGCGGTTGAACGGCATGGCTTGAGATCCGGCCTCTTCGCTTTCTTTAAACGCCTGATTCGGTGCCACCCTTTCTGTGTCGGCGGATACGATCCGGTCAAATAACAGCTCCCCCTTCAATTAAGGATTTACGCGTTTTATGGAAAAACGGCTTGTGGCTTTTATTATCATTTCTCTTCTGATTATTTTTTTATATCCGTTTTTTATAAGCAAGATGACAGGAAAGGCCCCGAACACACCCATTCCCCCGTCGCAAGAGATCGCAAAGGAAGCCCCGATCGCTCCCTCATTGGAATCGCGGGAACTTCTTAAGGATAGTGAAGAGGCAGAGGCCCCTCTTGTTTCGGAGAATCAAGAAACCCCGGATTTGCCGGGCCGTGTCTCGAATCCCGACGCGCCAGAGATTTTGAAAATCGTCGAAAGCGATTTATTCCGGGTGACGTTGTCCAGCCACGGTGGTGTGATCAAGAAATGGGAGCTCAAAAAATACACGGAAAAAAATGAAGAAAGCGGGAAGGAGGAGGCGATCGAACTTGTCCCGGTCGAGACCACGCAATTTCCACTTGCCCTCACGCTACCGGGAGAATCAAGCTGGGTTTATGAACTGGATGAGCATCCCCTTCAACTAAATCAAGGTACTCCGAAGGGAAGCGTCACCATGCGCTATGTTGCCCCCGATGGGAAAACGGTGAAAAAAGAACTTCGGTTTTCAAATGAGACCTATTTGGCGGAACTTATGGTTTCGACGGAAGGCTTTAACCAAGCCTACGATCTTTCTCTGGGTGTGAATTTCGGTATTCATGACTGGGGAGAGCAATTCGGAATCACCGCAGGTTCGGTGAGTTTAACAGATAATGAGGTGCTACGAAATATCCCCGGAAAAATGGAAACGGCATCGCTGTCGTATTCGGGATCAACGAAGTGGTTTGGTCTGGAAGACAAGTATTTTATCAGCGCGCTGATTCCGCGAGATGAATCCGGCCTCGGCCCGATTGTTGTGAAAAAAGAAGGCGAGAAGGAAATCCTGACCCGCATCCGTCTTGAAGCGGACAGCGGGCTGAGCACGCATCATTTTTCAATGTATGTTGGGCCCAAGGAATATGACCGGCTGAATGCCTTGAAGGTCAATCTGGATGAAAGTATTGATTTTGGCCGTTTTATCTTTGGCAGTTTTTTGCCGGTTCGGATGATTGCAAAACCTCTTTTTTACCTGCTGCGGTTTTTTTACCAGTTCACGCATAACTACGGTATTGCCATTATTCTGATTACCGTGCTCATCAAAGCCGCCTTTTTCCCCATTACGCAGAAAAGCATGAAGTCAATGAAGTCCATGTCCTCGATTCAACCCAAGGTTGCCGCGATTCGGAAACAGTGGGCCAAGGATAAGGAAAAAATGAACACCGAGTTGATGAAGCTGTATAAAACGGAAAAGGTCAATCCGCTGGGGGGCTGCCTCCCGATCTTTGTCCAAATCCCTGTTTTTATTGCTCTCTATAATATTCTTGGTACGACGATTGAGTTACGGCAGGCCCCGTTTTTCTTGTGGGTGGTCGATCTTTCCGTGAAAGACCCCTATTATGTTCTCCCGATCATCATGGGGGCGACGATGTTTTTGCAGCAATATACCGCGCCGAAAACGATGGATGCGACGCAGGCAAAAATCATGATGTTTCTCCCCGGCGTTTACACCTTTTTCTTCCTGAATTTTCCATCCGGGCTGGTGCTCTACTGGCTTGTGAATAATACGCTCACGATTCTCCAGCAATATCTGATGAACAAAGAAACCGGCAAGGAAGCCCTCGCCTAAGGCTGTTCATCCAAGAGCGCTCAGTCATGCCTTATTCGGATGATCATCACGATACAATTTGCGCCATCGCGACTTCGCAGGGAGAAGCGGGTATCGGAATTGTTCGCGTTAGTGGTCCACGTGCTAGAAAAATTGTGGGCCAGCTTTACCGGGGGAGAAAAAAGTGGGATGAGATTATATCCCACACCGCCTGTTTGGGGGAGGTCGTGGATCCGCTTGACGGCACCTTGATCGACGAAGCGCTTTTTTTGCCAATGTTTGCTCCGAACTCGTACACTGGCGAGGATGTTGTCGAAATACAGGCGCATGGGAACCCTTTTCTTCTTGAAAAAATCGTCGCCGCATTGCTTTCCCAGGGTGCGCGGCTGGCCATGCCCGGAGAGTTTACCCGACGGGCCTTTCTTTCGGGGCGGATGGACTTGACGCAGGCCGAGGCGGTCATGGAAGTCATTGCCGCAAAAAGCGATACGCAGCATCAGTGGTCATTAAGCCAACTCAAAGGGCGGCTGTCTCAAGAGGTTTCTGCTTTAAAGGAACGGCTTGTCACGATTATCGCCGAAATTGAGGCTGCGATTGATTTTTCGGATCAAGAACTCCCGTTTAGCTCGCATGATAAAATTATTAAGCGAATTCAATGCGTTACAAATTCAGTTCGATCCATGCTTGCCCAATATGAAACAGGACGGCAGATGCGGGAAGGCTTTGCCGTCGTCATTGTCGGCCGCCCGAATGTGGGGAAGTCCAGTCTGATGAACGCCTTTCTGCAAGAAGATCGCGCGATTGTCACGCCGGTTGCGGGTACAACGAGAGATCTCTTGCAGGAGCCGATCAATCTGGAAGGACTTTCTGTGAAATTGGTCGATACGGCGGGCTATCGGGAAACAAGCCACCCCATCGAGCAGGAAGGTGTGCGGCGTGCCGAAACCGCGCGGCGGAACGCGGATCTCACGCTTTGGATGCTTGACGCCAGTGAAGCGTTGACCCCGGAAGATCGTGCGTTGTCTCGGCAGCTCTGTCTCGAAAAAACAGTTGTCCTTTTAAATAAAGTGGATCTTCCTGTAAAAATTGATGAAGCATGGATCTCTAAACTTGCCCTGAATCATCAGCATCTCCGAATATCCATCAAGTCCGGGGAGGGTTTGGAGCACCTTCGTCATGAGCTGAAGACCCTACTTTTAGGGAAGCCTGAAAAAGAGCAGCCCCTCGTTGCCCTTCTCCGCCATAAAAAGGCCTTGTCCGCTGCAGAGAAAAGTTTGGTGTCCGCCGTAGCCGCGATCAAGGAGGGGGTTTCCTGGGAATTTCCCGTCGTAGATTTGCGGGAAGCCCTCGATGCCTTCGGGCAAATCACCGGGGAAACCGCATTGGATGATATTTTGGATCAAATTTTTAATCAGTTTTGTATTGGGAAGTAGCGAAAAATGAAGTGTTCCTGCGGAATGCTTGCATGTTCCACGTGGAACATGTTGTGGAAAGTCGGGCCTCATTTTCTTGAATATGAAATTTGCCGGGTGATCTCAAAATGAAGAATCCTGATTATGACGTGATTGTCGTGGGCGCGGGTCACGCGGGGTGTGAGGCGGCCTTGGCTGCGGCGAGGATGGGTGCAAGTACTCTGATTCTGACTTTAAAAAAGGATAATATCGGGCAAATGTCCTGCAATCCGGCGATCGGAGGGATTGCAAAGGGGCATTTGGTGCGTGAGATTGACGCGCTCGGGGGAGCAATGGGGCGCGTGATTGATCGTGCCGGTATTCAGTTCAGGATGCTGAATCGACGAAAGGGCCCTGCGGTTCGGGCGCTGAGAGCGCAGGCGGACCGGGAGATTTATAGGGCCGTGATGACCGAGACGCTTCTCTCAACGCCGCATCTGACCTTTCAAGAGGGCATGGTTGATCAATTCCTCGTTGAATCGGGTGAGATCAAAGGAGTCATGCTTTCTAACACGACGCGGATCTATGCGCCGGCTGTTGTCCTGACCACAGGGACCTTTTTGCAGGGCTTGATTCATATCGGGCTTGAGCGCTTCCCCGCCGGACGGATGGGGGAAGCCCGGGCGGAAAAGGCGTCTCGGAGCTTAATCGATCAGGGCTTTCGACTCGGTCGTCTTAAAACAGGTACCCCGCCGCGGCTCGACGGAAAAAGCATCGACTACTCTGAACTCGAAATTCAGCTTGGCGATGATCCGCCCATTCCCTTTTCCTATGCGACCGAGAATCTAAACGTGGATCAACTTCCCTGTCATCTGACTTACACCAACGAAAAAACGCATGAGGTCATTGAGGCGCATCTTGAGGAGTCTCCGCTTTATTCCGGGGTGATTACGGGCACGGGGCCGCGCTACTGCCCTTCCATTGAAGATAAAGTTGTCAAGTTCGCGTCGCATCCGCGTCACCAGATTTTTCTGGAACCCGAGGGACGCAACACGCCTGTTGTTTATCCCAATGGCATTTCGACGTCGTTGCCGGAAAAAGTGCAGCGCGAGTTTATCCAGACGATTCCGGGGCTTGAGAACGTGCGCATCCTGCGGCCGGGATATGCGATTGAATATGATTACATCCCGCCGACGCAGCTTCATTCGACGCTTGAAACGAAGAAGATCTCCGGCCTGTATCATGCCGGACAGATTAACGGGACCTCGGGGTATGAGGAGGCTGCCGCGCAAGGCCTGATGGCGGGAATTAACGCCGTCCGAAAGCTTCGGGAAGACACGCCCTTTATTTTAGACCGCTCGGAAGCCTACATCGGTGTGTTGATTGATGATCTGGTGACATTGGGGACGGAGGAGCCCTATCGCATGTTTACGTCGCGGGCGGAGTATCGCCTGTTACTCCGTCACGGGAGCGCGGATTTGCGATTGATGGAAAAAGGCTTTGCGCTCGGATTACTGCCCGAAACCCTTTACACGAAATTGATGCAAAAGAAAGAAAAAATACGACGAGGGACGCAGTGGTTTGAGCAGACGCGATTGGGGAAATTGCCAAACGGCGTGGCCCAATTTCACGAGGCCGGGATTTCCGGGGATTTAAACGGGCATACACTCAAGCAATTGATGAAGCGGCCCGGCATTGATTTTTCGTGGTTTCTTCCGTGGTTTCCGATGGACACCGAAGACGATCCTTCCATCGCGGAGGAGCTTGAGTTTCAAATGAAGTACGAAGGATACATTCAGCGGGAGCTGGGGCATGTCGCTCGTTTTAAGGAAACAGAGGCGAAGAAAATCCCCGACGACTTCAATTACTCCGGCGTGCCCGGTCTTTCCAGGGAAGTCCTCGAAAAACTCAGCACAATAAAACCCCGTTCCTTGGGACAGGCGGCGCGTATTTCCGGGGTGACGCCCGCGGCCATTTCCATTCTCATGATCGCGCTCGAAAAACGGCGCCGGGCAAAGGCTGTGGCCTCGTCCGTGCCCTCAAAAAAGTTGGAGCAAACAGGTTAAGTTTTGAAAGTAAAGGATGGGCAATTTGAATGATGCTGCTGCGCGAGAGGTCTTTGCTTCCGGCGGCCTGAAACTGGGCCTTCATTTTTCTTCGCTTCAACTCGACCAATTCATGACCTATCTTTCGGAACTGATGCGCTGGAATCAAAAAATCAACCTGACGGGACTGAGAGAAACACGCGAAATTATCATCAAAAACTTTTTGGATTCACTGACGCCCCTGCCTTTTTTAGGTGAACAAAATGATCCCCATTGGATGGATGTCGGCACGGGTGCGGGTTTCCCGGGGCTGCCGATGAAGATTGCAGGCGGGGGAATCAATTTAAGCCTGGTGGAGCCTATCCAAAAAAAGACCGCCTTTTTGCATCACATGATCGGCATACTGGGTTTAAAGGAGGTTCGAGTCATTAACGACCGCATCGAAAATGTTGTTCAAGATAAGAAGGCAGATCTCCTTTTCACGCGCGCGCTTTCGCCGAAAACGGTTCTCTCGAAGTCCGTGTCGCTTGTTCGCGGCGGAGGGCGGCTGCTGTTTTATCAATCCCGCTACGAGGAAGCATTCTGGAATCTGTTGGTTTCAGAGTCCCCCTTTGTAAGGTTGGAGAAAATCATCCCGGTGCGCTTGCCATTCAGTGAAGATCCCCGTGTGTTGATTTTTCTTCGCATGTTGTGAATGCGTTAGAAGTATTTCTATATGGTATTTATTTGAGGCGAGCCATTCGCTGTCTTGACACCCTTTGCCGTGAGTTCTATAATTTATCGTTTCTGAATTTTGTGACGCAGTTAAATGACTAACATCTTGTTTTTTAAGGCAACTCTGCTCTTTTACTTCTTGGGGACAGCATTATTTCTGCTGAATCTTTGGGATAATCGAAAAGACCGTGGAGAGGCCCGGCAGGCCGCGTGGCCTCAAAAGTTCGCCGTCTTTTCATCAGGCGCGGGCTTTGTTTGTCACACGATTGCCCTGGGTATTCGTTTGCAAGAAGGCGGCTATGTCCCGCTGACCAATCTTCAGGAAGCCGTCTCTTTTTTTTCATGGGCGATGGTCATCGCTTTTTTCTGGGTGGAAATCAAGTATCAGCTCCACATCCTCGGGTCATTCATTTTGCCCCTGGCCTTCTTGTCGCTGATCTCCGTCGCTGCGCTGAATCAGGACACCTCAGCGCTCAGTCCGACACTGGCCAATGCCTGGTTCGGATTTCATACCCTGCTTTCCGTGCTCGGCGTCGTCGCGTTTTCAATCGCATTTATCGCGGGGATTATCTATTTAATTCAAGATCGTTTTTTAAAGTCAAAACAATTGACCACGCTCTATTCTCGGCTGCCCTCTCTCAACATGCTGGATCAGTGGAACCGGCAGGCCATTCTTTTTGGCTTCCCGCTTCTGACGCTGGGGATTATTTCCGGGGCCTTGTGGTCTCAATATACGCTGGGCTCGCTGTGGGGACAAAATAACTCAAAACAGGCGCTTTCTCTTGGGATCTGGTTTTTTTACTTGTTGGTGCTGCATGGCCGCATCAATATCGGCTGGCGGGCGAAAAAGGCCGCCCGCCTGGCCATTATCGGTTTTATCGGTGTGATCTTTATTTTTGTCACGCTGGCGTAGTGGGTTTTTGATATGAATATCGTGATTGTGGGCTTGAACCATCGCACCGCTTCGGTTGATATCCGGGAGCGTCTCTCCATTCCCGATGCCCGTATGGGGGACGCCCTCTACAGCCTGACCTCCGACCCCGTCGTTGAGGAAGGGCTGATTTTGTCCACCTGCAACCGTGTCGAGGTTTGCGCGGTGGTGAAGGAGACGCATCGCGGTTTTGACGCAATTAAAGGCTTTCTGGCCGACTCCAATGCGGAGCTGACCTTGGAGGCCATTACGCCCAGTTTGTATATTTATTCGTCGTCGAAGGCCATCGAGCATCTCTTCCGTGTCGCCTCCAGTCTCGATTCCATGATTGTCGGCGAACCGCAAATTTTAGGGCAGCTCAAAGATGCTTTTGACCACGCCATTTTACACAAGACCACGGGCATCATCTTAAACAAGGCCTTTAAAAAAGCGATTTCAGTGGCGAAGCGGGTGAGAACCGAGACGAAAATCGCGGAGAGCGCTGTATCGATCAGCTTCGCCGCCGTCGAGCTGGCGAAGAAAATTTTTGGCAAACTCAATGGCAAATCCGTTCTATTGATCGGCGCGGGTGAAATGGCGGAATTGGCCGCGCGGCATTTTGTCGGAAGCGGGGTCGAATCCATCTCCATCGCCAACCGCAGTTATGAACGCGCTGTGGAATTGGCGAAAACCTTTAACGGGGAACCGATCCGATTCGAGAATTTCGAATCGGAAATGGTGAAGTCCGACATCGTCCTCTGCTCGGCGGGCGCCCCCTATTATCTCATCCATCCTGAATCCGTTCAAAACGTCATCGAGCTTCGGAAAAACCGCCCCATCTTTTTTATCGACATTTCAGTCCCCCGCAATATTGATCCGAAAATCAATGACCTGGATAACGTCTTTTTATACGACATCGACGATCTCCAGCATTCCGTGCAAACCAATATTGAATCCCGGAAAAAAGAGGCGCTCAAGGCCGAGGAAATCATCACGGAGGAAATTACGTCCTTCGTACGCTGGTTTAAATCGCTCGATGCCGTGCCGATGATTGTGGCTTTAAAAGACCGCGCCGAAACCATTCGACAGGCCGAATTGGAAAAAATCGCCAATAAACTGGGCGATCTCACCGAAAACCAGCGGCAGGCCCTCGAAGGACTTACCGTCTCCATCGTCAACAAGCTCCTGCACAACCCGCTCACCGTCCTGAAAAAGGAAGTACATTCGACTAACGGCAATATGATCCTGGAAACCACGCGAAAACTCTTCGACCTGGAAAAACTCATCGACACCGCCAAGGCGGAGAAGAAGAAATCTTGAACCGCCGCCGAAAAAGGATGCCAGCGGGGACGGTCTTTTCTCTTGTCGTGTTGCTGTTCCTTCTCTCCGGCTGCGCCCTGGAAGGGATCAAGCCCGTGAGCCCCGCGCGAGAAAAAAAGGTTCGGCAGGATACACCGGAGAAAACGCCGGAGAAGAGACCTGAAATTGTCATGCCCCGGCAAAGAACCCCCGCCCCTAAAGCGCCACAGTCTCGCTACGGGCTGATCGGGAGTTTCAGTACGGGAGAAAACAGCTATGTCCGCTCCATTTTTTCCGATGACGATGCGATTTGGGTCGGGACGACGGAAGGCATCATCCAGGTTTCCACACGCACGGGGAACCCCGTCAATACCTATTCCATGCGGGATGGTCTGTTAAGCCCTTATATTTTTACAATCAACAAAGGGCCGACTGGCCGATACTGGTTTGGCACAAACAACGGCGGCTTGAGTATTTTTAATGGGAAGCAGTGGAAAACTTACTTGCCTTCGGACGGCTTGGCCGACTTTTGGGTTTACGGTGTGGATTTCGCCGCCGACGGGACGACGTGGATCGCTACCTGGAACGGGGTCAGCCACTTTGATGGCGCAAGTTTTAAAAACTACAACACGGCGGACGGCTTGGCCGACCGCTGGGTTTATGCCCTGTCCGTTGATCAGAAGGGCGACATCTGGTTTGGCACGGAGGGCGGCGTGAGCCGTCTCGACACCCAGGGCCGCTGGAAAACCTGGAAACACAAAGACGGCCTGGGCGCGCCCAACCGCCTCGGGCTCTCAAAAAGCGACAATACGGGCTTCGGCACCCAGGTCAATCCTCCAAAGGAGGGCGATTATAAACACCGGCATAATTTGTCGGTTTTGGATCCGGGCGGGAATGAAACCTATAATAAAAACTATGTCTTTTCAATGGCGATTGATCCCGCGGGCAACAAGTGGTTCGGAACGTGGGGGGGCGGGGTGAGTCGTTTTGACGGTGCGTCATGGCAGAATTTTACAACCGAGCACGGTCTGGCCGGCAACATTGTTTATGATGTCACAGTGGATCCCTTCGACGGCGCGCTCTGGTTCGGAACGAATCACGGTGTCTCGCGCTTTGACGGTCAGAACTGGATGAGTCTCACCTTAAAAGACGGGCTGGCGAATGAGCATATCTACGCCGTGGCCATTGATTCGCGCCGCAGAATTTGGCTGGGTGAAAAAGGCGGCGTGGATGTCTGGGCGCCGCGCCAGCACCCATAAAATGCATTTAAGTACTGGAAGATCTCCCTCATTCTAAAATAAGGAAAATCATTGGAAAAACAAACGATTCGTATCGGAAGCCGGGGCAGTAAACTGGCGCTTTGGCAGGCAGAATGGGTCCAGAGCCAATTGCAATCCCAGGGCATCGCTGTCGAAATTCAGATTATCAAGACAAAGGGTGATAAAATTCTCGACGTGCCTTTGGCGAAGGTCGGCGGCAAGGGGTTGTTCGTCAAGGAAATCGAAGATGCCTTTCTGGGAAATGAGATCGATCTTGCCGTGCACAGCATGAAGGACATGCCGGGCGAAATGCCGGAGGGCCTTCAGATCGGGGCCATCCCCGAAAGGGAAGATCCGCGCGACGCCGTCATCGCCAGAGAAGGCGTTTCGTTGGACGCCCTGCCCGAAGGCGCGTGTGTCGGCACGAGTTCGCTGCGGCGGCAGGCGCAGCTCTTGGCTCTTCGTCCCGATTTCAAGATTGTTTCACTGCGCGGCAACATCGACACGCGGCTTCGAAAACTCAAAGCAGGTGCGTTTGACGCCATTCTGCTTGCGGCGGCGGGGCTCCGTCGTCTGGGTTGGGGGGATGAAATTACCGAGACCCTTGCGCCCCGGCGTTTCCTCCCCGCCATCGCGCAGGGTGCGCTCTGCATTCAGACGCGGACGGATGATGCAAAGACCAACAGCCTGATTCGTTTTTTGAATCACCCTGAAACCGCCGCCGCTGTCACCGCCGAACGCGCCATGCTCGCGCGTCTTGAAGGCGGCTGCCAGGTGCCCATTGCGGGCCACGCCACTTTGTCCGGCGATCAGATTCTACTGGAAGGGTGGGTCGCCAGTCTTGATGGCAAGGAAATCATCCGCGAGTCCCGGCGAGCACCCGTATCCGGTGCTGCGGCATTGGGTGTTTCCGTCGCGGAATCCCTGCTCGAAAAAGGGGCTGCCCCCATTCTCGCGGCCATTTATTCAGCAGGCAGCGGAGGGGCTTGACAATGTGTACGTTATTGCGTGCGATTTTATAAGTATTTTTTGTGAGAACTTATGACGATCGTCAATGCTACGGAAGCTCGCTCGAAGCTGTACACGCTCATGGACAAAACAGCATCCACGCACCAGCCTATCGTGATTACAGGCAAACGGAATAACGCTGTTTTACTTTCGGAATCTGATTGGAATGCAATTAATGAAGCCCTGCATCTCCTTTCCGTTCCCGGGATGAGGGCGTCGATTAAAGAAGGTATGGATGCGGCGCTTTCGGAGTGCACTGAAGAACTTGAGTGGTGAGCTGGTGGCTTGTTTACACGAAACACGCTCAGAAAGATGCGAAAAAAATCGCCCTTTCGGGTTTAAAACAAAAAACGAGTGATCTAGCTGGACATCTTAAAAAAGAACCCCTATCAAAATCCTCCGCCTTACGAAAAGCTCGTCGGGGACCTTTCCGGGTCCTACTCCAGAAGAATCAGTATCCAGCATCGTCTTGTTTATCAAATCTGTGAAACAGAGCGGGTTGTGAAAGTCATTCGTCTGTGGACACATTCCGAATAAATGCCAGTCAAACCTTCAAGCGGGCGAGTGGACTTTGAATCCCGCCTAAATTTTGTGTCAGCACATGGGTGTAAATTTCCGTTGTGCTGACATCCGCATGGCCCAGCAACTCCTGCAAGACGCGAATGTTTACGCCCGATTCCAGCAAGTGTGTCGCAAAGGAATGCCGGAGAGTGTGACAGGAGGCCCGCTTGACGATCCCCGCCGATTTTTTCGCCGCTGAAACCGCTTTTTGAAGCCCGGTTTCGTGTGCGTGATGTCTTCTGATGACCCCGTCCCTCGGGTCCTTCGCGCGGCTTTTGGAGGGAAAAACATATTGCCATCCCCAGGTTGTGGCCGCCTTCGGATATTTTTGCATGAGCGCGTTGGGCAGATAGACCGCCCCGTAGCCATTTTTTAAATCAGAGTCATGCAGCTGCCTCACTCGCAAAAGATGGTTTTTCAAGGGTGTGTGCAACGGCACAGGCAAGAGGGTCGCGCGGTCTTTATTGCCCTTGCCGTCGCGAACAATGATCAGGCGGCTGCTGAAATCGAGATCCTGCACGCGAAGCCGCACGACCTCCATCAGGCGCAGACCGCTCCCGTACAGCAGTTTCGCCATCAGTTGATGTGTGCCGTCGATCCGCCGAAGCAGGAGCTCGACCTCGTGTTGACTTAAAACTGTCGGAAGGCGTCTCGCCTTTTTCGCCCAAACGGGGGCGATTTCATCATCCACGGGCGAATGCAGCACCTCCCGGTACAAAAATAAAACGGCGTTCATTGCCTGCCTTTGTGTCGCGGCGGCTACGTGACGCTCGATGGCGAGGTGACTTAAAAAGCGTTCAATTTCAGACTTCCCCATTTCTTTCGGGTGACGCATATCATTAAATTTAATAAACTTGATGATCCATTGCATGTAGGTTTTTTCCGTCCGAATCGCGTAGTGATGATAGCGAAGCGTCTCCCGAACCTGATCCATGAGGCGAGTTGATTTTGGTGCATA
>JBHHXB010000021.1:0-19512 GCA_046756825.1 Nitrospiria bacterium
ACGATCGACCTGATCGCGACGGATCACGCGCCGCACGCGGCGGACGAAAAGGAACAGGCCATGGACTGCGCGCCCTTTGGTATCATTGGTCTTGAAACGGCCTTGCCGCTTTCACTGGAACTGGTCGAAAAAGGCGTGCTGAGCTTGCCCGAAGTCATTCAGAAACTTACGACGGAGCCCGCACAGGTGCTGGGGAAAAAGATCGGCCGACTGGATATCGGCGGGACAGCCGACTTGACCTTGATCGACCCCGAAATCGAGTGGATCGTCGAAGCGCAAACCATTAAGTCGATGAGCAAAAATTCACCTTTTATCGGCCGTGCCATGAAAGGCCGCGCGGCGGCGGTGATTGTCGGCGGGACATTGATCGAAAATGAAACCGTTTTTAAAGAAGCTTCAAAATGACAAAGCAGGCGATTTTATTATTAGAGGACGGCACACGCTTTAAAGGCCGATCCTTTGGGGCGGACGGGGAGTCGGTCGGGGAGATCGTCTTCAACACCAGCATGACGGGGTACCAGGAGATCTTGTCTGACCCCTCTTACAAGGGGCAGATGGTCATGATGACCTATCCCCTCATTGGCAACTACGGTGTCAATTCGGAGGATTTTGAATCGGAAAAACTTTGGCTCGAAGGCTTCATCGTAAAAGAATACACGGGGCGCCCCAGTAACTGGCGTTCGGAAGCACCACTCGATCAGCTTTTAAAACAGCGAGGCATCGTGGCCATTGATCAAATCGACACGCGCGCGCTCACCCGAAAAATCCGGGAAAGCGGCGCAATGCAGGCCATCCTTTCGACGGAAACGGACGATACCGACACCCTTCTTCAAAAACTTCGCGCAGTGCCGTCTTTAGTCGGGCAAGACTTGGTTTCCCAGGTGACGTGTACCGAACCCTATGGCTGGGAAAACAGCAAAAAAACAGGACCTTCAGCGAATAGACATGACGTGAACCCTCATGTCGTGGTCTACGATTTCGGCGTGAAACGGAATATCCTGAACATGCTCCACACCTTGAATTGCCGTGTGACCGTGGTTCCGGCCCATACGCCGCCCGAAGTCGTATTGTCGATGGCACCAGACGGCTTTTTGTTGTCAAACGGACCGGGAGACCCCGAAGGCGTGCCCTACGCAATTCAAAATACAAAGACCCTGTTGGGAAAGAAACCGATTTTCGGCATCTGTCTCGGTCATCAGATTTTAGGGCTGGCCCTGGGCGCGAAATGTCTTAAAATGAAATTCGGGCACCACGGCGGCAATCAGCCCGTCATGGCGGCAGACACCGGCCGCGTGCAGATTACCGCTCAAAATCACAGTTTTGCCATCGACTTGTCCGCAATCGAAAAGGGTGTGGAAGTCACCCACTACAATTTGAATGACCAAAGCGTTGAAGGGCTGCGTCATCGCGCCCTGTCGGCCTCTTCGGTACAATATCATCCCGAAGCCGCGCCGGGGCCGCACGACGCCGCCTTCTTTTTTAAAAGTTTTGTCGATTCATTGTTCTGAATCCGGAGGGGATACCACTATGCGAAAAAGAATACGCCGTGCTTTGATGATGGGGCTAAGTTTTCTGATGGCGGGCCTGACTTCCGGCTGCATTTACAACATCTCCCTCCTGCCGAAACCCGGGCCGCTGCAAGAGAAAGTCGTCAGCGGGACAGGCGCGCACAAGATCGCGCTCATCGAAATTTCGGGCTTTATCTCAAAAGAAAAACCGCAGGGCTTGATTGAAAAACCGGATATGGTCTCCCGAATCAAAGAGGAACTGGACGCGGCGGCAAAAGACCCTGCGGTGAAGGCCGTTTTGCTGAGAGTGAACAGCCCGGGCGGAACGATAACGGCCTCGGATCTGATTTATCACGAGGTGCTTCAATTCAAGAAAAAAACGGGGAAAAAGGTCATTGTCTCCATTTTGGATGTCGGCGCGTCGGGGGCGTACTATATTGCCATGGCCGCCGATCAGGTCATGGCCCATCCAACGACAGTGACGGGCAGCATCGGTGTCATCATGATGCACGTTAATCTGGAAGGATTAATGGAAAAGGTCGGCGTGTCGGCCGAACCGATTAAATCGGGCACGCTGAAAGATTTGGGGTCGCCGGTCAAGGCCTTGACGCCCGAGGCGCGCGGCGTGCTTCAAGGCGTGATTGACGACATGTATCACCGCTTTTTAAAGGTCATCGCCGCAGGCAGAAAAAATTTAACCCCCGAGCAAATCAAAAAACTGGCGGACGGCCGGATTTACACGGCTTCGGAGGCGAAGGCATCCGGGCTGGTTGACGCCATCGGCTATCTGGACGACGCCATTGAACTGACCCAGGCCCAGGCGGGGATCGGGGAGGCAAAGGTCATCGTTTATACCCGCTCGGAAGGAACAAAAAGCAACATCTATTCTCAGGCCTTCCAAAAATCCGAATTGCCGTTTTCTGTTTGGGGCATTACACCGCAACAATTACTACAAGGCGGCTCGGCCCAGTTTCTCTATCTTTGGATGCCGTAGGAAAGACCCTCCAAAAAAGCCGAAAAAGGACGCACTGTGCCCAAACGAACCGACATTCAAAAGATTCTCATCATCGGCCCCGGACCGATCGTCATCGGACAAGCCTGTGAATTTGACTATTCCGGAAGCCAGGCCTGCAAGGCCCTTCGTGAAGAAGGGTATCAAGTGGTCCTGGTCAACAGCAACCCCGCGACGATTATGACCGACCCCGATATCGCGGATTGCACTTATATCGAACCGCTCACTGTCAACTCGCTTCGAGAGATCATCCGGAAAGAGCGGCCCGACGCGCTTTTGCCAACAATGGGGGGGCAAACAGCCCTGAACATCGCCCTGGCTTTGTCCGAGGCCGGTGTACTTAAAGAATATAATGTGGAATTGATCGGGGCCAATGAAGCGTCGATCAAGCGCGCGGAAGATCGCGAGTCTTTTAAGCGGGTCATCGAATTGGCCGGACTGAAATATACTGAAAGCTCCACTGCAAAAAACATAAAAGAAGCCTATGAAATTATTAAAAAAACAGGATATCCCTCAATCATCCGGCCTTCCTTCACCTTAGGCGGCACGGGGGGAAGCATCGCCTATAATGCCGAGGAATTTAAAAATGGCGTCTTATCAGCCTTGGCCAGCAGCCCGGTGCATGAGGCGCTTATCGAGCAGTCCGTGATCGGGTGGAAGGAATTTGAACTGGAGCTCATGCGGGACAAAAATGACAACGTGGTGGTGGTTTGCTCCATCGAAAACCTCGATCCCATGGGCGTCCACACGGGCGATTCCATCACGGTGGCCCCGATCCAAACCTTGACGGACAAGGAATATCAGGACATGCGGGACGCAGCGATCAAGATTATCCGGGGCGTCGGCGTCGATACGGGAGGGTCGAATATTCAATTTTCTCTCAATCCCAAAAACGGCGATCTTCGGGTGATTGAAATGAATCCACGTGTTTCACGCAGTTCCGCCCTGGCCTCGAAGGCTACGGGCTTTCCCATCGCCAAAATCGCGGCGAAACTCTCCGTCGGATTTACGTTGGATGAAATCAAAAACGACATTACATCCGTCACCCCGGCATCCTTTGAGCCGATGCTGGATTATGTCGTCGTGAAGATTCCACGCTTTGCTTTTGAAAAATTCCCTTATCTCGACCGGACGCTTTCCCTTCAAATGAAGTCGGTCGGGGAGGTCATGGCGATCGGCCGTAATTTTAAGGAGGCCTTCCTCAAGGCCTACCGTTCGCTGGAGGTGAATCGTCATGGGATGGAGGCGAAGTACGCCCCTGAGAATCTGGGTGAGTTAAAAAAAATGATGGCCCGCCCCACTTTCAATCAAATTTCCCAAGTCCTTGATGCCTTTCGGCTCGGCGTGCCACTTTCGGAAATCCATCAAATTACACAAATCGACCCCTGGTTTCTCAATCAACTTCAGGAAATCCTTGAGACCGAATCCCAACTGAAACGCAGTGCTCCCGGCACGGACACGGATCTCCTGCGGACGGCCAAACGCGCGGGGTTTTCAGATCGGCAAATCGGGGCATTGATTGGAAAATCCGAAAAAGAAGTTACGGCCTGGAGAAAAAAAGAAGGAGTATTTCCGGTCTTCAAACGCGTGGACACCTGCGCGGCGGAATTCGAGGCCCACACGCCCTATCTTTATTCCGCGTATGAGAGCGAGTGTGAAGCGCGTCCAACCGACAAAAAAAAGGTGGTGATTTTAGGGAGCGGGCCGAACCGGATCGGGCAGGGGATTGAGTTTGATTACTGCTGCGTGCATGCCTCGCTGGCGCTCAATGAAATGGGTTTTGAAAGCATCATGGTGAACTGCAACCCTGAAACCGTCAGCACCGATTACGACACCTCCGACCGGCTGTATTTCGAGCCGCTGACCTTGGAGGATGTGATACACATCATTGAGCGGGAACAGCCGCTGGGGGTTGTCGTGCAATTCGGCGGGCAGACGCCTTTAAAATTGGCCAAGGGTTTGACCGAAAACGGGGTCAGGATTTTGGGGACTTCGCCGGATGCCATCGACCGTGCCGAGGACCGGGAGCGCTTCAAGGCCCTCATCGACAAACTGGGCTTTCGACAGCCGGAGAACGGTTTGGCCCGCTCTCTTTCCGAGGCAAAAGAGGTTGCGGAAAAAATTGGCTACCCGGTGATGGTGCGCCCTTCCTACGTCCTGGGCGGCCGGGCGATGGAGGTGATTTATGACTCCGCCAGCCTTCAAGGATACATGGCGCATGCCTTGAATGCCTCCCCGGATCACCCGATTTTAATCGATCAATATTTACAGGGCGCGGTCGAAATTGATGTGGATGCGGTCTCGGATGGCGAGGATGTGTTTGTCGCGGGCATCATGGAGCATATCGAAGAAGCAGGCGTTCACTCGGGGGATTCCGCCTGCGCGCTGCCGCCGTTCTCGCTCAATGCCGATGCCGTAAAAACCGTTCGGGAACAGACTGTTACTTTGGCGAAAGAACTTGAAGTCATCGGCTTAATCAACATCCAGTTTGCCGTCAAAAACAGCAGTGTTTATATCCTGGAAGTCAATCCCAGAGGTTCCCGAACCGTGCCTTTTGTGAGCAAAACGATTGGTCAGCCGGTAGCGAAAATTGCCATGAAAGCAGTGATGGGCAAGACGCTGAAAACGCAGAAAATCACAGAGCATCCAATCCATCATGTTGCCGTCAAGGAAGCCGTTTTCCCCTTCAAGCGGTTTAAAACCGACTCTATCCTGGGGCCTGAAATGAAATCGACGGGAGAAGTGATGGGGATCGATTCCAGTTTTGGCGGGGCCTTCGCGAAAGCCGAAATCGCGGCGGAAAATGGACTACCCATCAAGGGGACCGTTTTTGTCAGCGTCAAAGACTACGATAAGGCGTATCTCGGCCCCATCGCAAGCCAGCTTTCTCAAATGGGGTTTAACCTGATTGCAACTGCGGGCACTGCGGATTATCTTCAACGTCTGGGCTTGGCGGTCGAAGCTGTCAAAAAAGTGCAGGAGGGGCGTCCCAATATCGCCGATGCCTTGAAAAACGAGGAGGTTCAGTTAGTGATCAACACGGTTGGAGACAAGCTGTCTCAAACTGATTCCTGTGAAATTCGCCAAATTGTGCTTCAGGACGGGATCCCTTATTTTACAACGATTGCGGGTGCAAGGGCCGCTGTGTCGGGTATTGAGGCCTTGATTCAAGATAAGATCAGCGTAAAGCCGCTACAAAAATACCATGCTTAATGCATTGAAGTTGAGGAGGAAGATTTGAAAATACCGATGACAAGAAGGGGCTACACCCAACTCCAAAAAGAATTGGATCACCTGAAACGGATCGAACGCCCTCAAAATATTGCCGATATCGCCGAGGCCCGCGCACACGGCGATCTTTCGGAAAACGCGGAGTACAGCGCGGCAAAGGAGCGGCAAGGCTTTATTGAAGGCCGCATCCGGGAAATCAATGCGAAGCTCGCCGAAGCCAATGTCATTGACACTGAAAACCTTTCAACCGAAAAAGTTGTCTTTGGCGCCACAGTGGAAGTCATTGACATTGATACCGATGAAACAAAACAATACCGCATCGTCGGCGTGGACGAAGCGGATTTTAAAAACGGCACGATTTCAGTCCATTCTCCTGTCGCCAAATCCCTGATCAGCCAGGAAGTAGGCGACATTGTGGAAGTCAGAACCCCGGCCAAAACCATTGAATACGAGGTCTCCCGGATTTTTTTCGAGGCATAACGCATAGATGAGCAAGGCGGACGCAGCCAAAACGCCAATCATTACTCTGACGACGGATTTTGGCCTGAGCGATTATTTCGTCGGTGTGCTCAAGGGAGTTTTAGCCCGAAGCACACCGCACGCCAGACTCATTGATATTACGCACGGCATTCCACCTCAGGACACCATCAGCGCCGCCTTTGTTGTTCGTGAAACCCTTGATTATTTTCCAGAGGGCACCATTCACCTTGTTGTTGTTGACCCCGGCGTGGGCACGGCGCGGAGAAAAATTATTGTGACACACAAAGACCAGTTTTTTGTCGCACCTGATAACGGCGTCTTGACCTATTTGTTTAATGAGGAGGGGAGTCGTGTTTTTGAAGTGCGGGACACCGTTTTTCTCAAATTCAAAGAAAGTCCGACTTTTGCGGGACGGGATCACTTTGCGCCTATTGCCGCGCTTTTAGCGCAAGAGCGCTCGCCAAAAGATTTAGGAAAGGAAATATTTGACGCACGCCAAATTGATGGGTTGTGCTGTAAAAAAGACGGGGACGGGGAGACAATCGTCGGGAAGATTGTGTATGTCGATCAGTTTGGGAATGGTATCAGCAATGTCAAGTCCGATGATTTGGGAGAAAAGTTAAAGAATCCAAAAGCAATCGAAGCTGACCTTGGACGGCATCACCTTGTGGGACTGAAGAAAAATTACGCCGAGGCCAAAGCAGGTGAGCTGAGTTTTTTAATCAACAGTTCCGCATATGTGGAAATATTTTCAAAAAATACTTCCGCCCAAAAGATATTCAAGTTCAAGTTAATGGACGACATTATAATACACTAATATTTAAAGAGAAATTACACAATGGGACTGTTGTTTATATTTTTAACCGTTATTTTAATCATCATTTTAATTGCCCGTATTGCGTCGAAGACACGGCCGGATTCCGAAAAAATTCAATCCGAAACAAAAACAGGCATGTATACCGTCAAAAAAATAGAAAGCCCGAGTCTCGCGGAAGAGCAGATGAATCTGCTCGAAGCCTTGATTGCCGTCTTAATTCGAAAAGGCTTTATTTCTGAAGAAGAGATGACTTCGGAAATACAATCCATTCTCGAAAAAAGGAAAGGTGATGATGCAGGTTATACATCATAATAATTTGATAAATAAGAACTTATTTCCAAAAAGCCAGATAATCCGGGATGTTTTCTTTTGAACACAAAAAAGTGACTTCATCACGAGCATCAACGCGAACACCCCCATAAGCCAGCTCGATTTTATTCTTTTTCTTAATAAAAAATATCAGCATTTGATCAGGAAGATCGAGACTTCCAAGTGCTTTACCATTCCCGTGAAATTCATCCGGGATGATAATGTTCTGGATGACAAAGTCGGAGCGAATCAAAAGGCGTTCAAAATCATGCAGGGTTTCATAGGGAGAAACGATGCCTTCTCTGGACTCCATCTGTTTTTGTTTTTCCAGGATTTGACTCACCTGGTTTTTGATTTTTTTTTCTTCGTACAACTCATGAAGGTTTATATTAGAATGTCTGCGGATTTCTTTGCCGAGCATTGCCTGAGCTTCTTGAATTTCTTCTTCCAGGGTTTCGGTGTCAAAATCGAGTTTGGCTTTTTGGATATGTTGATTGATATGATCCGCAGCTGCGGCAACGACCTCCTGAATGCCGCTCAGAACGACAGTCACATTGCGCTGAAGCTGTTTCCAGGTCTTCACTAGCTATAAAGCCCTATAACATGTATTATGTAAACTATTTTGTGTCTCTGTGCTGTAGCAGGAATTGATCATCACTCCCCCGCACCAGCTTGTATGTCCAATGATCGAGACTTTGAAGCATTTTATGCGAGTCTTCAAAAAGCGCCTCGTCCGCCAGTTCTTGGAGCGTTGTAGGATACCGATTATGTTTTAAATAGTAAAGATCAAGTGCGAAGCGAATAAAATAGCGTTCATTCTGTTTTACAAGAGACTGCACTTCCTTAAACGGCTTCGCGGTTTTAAGCGTCGTGACTTGGAGTGAAGGCAAAGAAAGGAAAAATAGCCCCACCGTCAATATTGAGACGAGGCTTCCAGCCAAATATTTGAGGACTTTCTTTTTTGTCTCATTTGATAATCCTGACTCAGATTCCTCGATTTCTTCATCAAGATGCTGATCTTTTTTTTCTCTGATGACCTTTTCGGAGAGAAGTTCCGCGATTTTCTGGTAAACGGCAAATACACCCAGTTGGGCCTGATCAATTATTGCTTGAACCGTTTGTTGTCCATCAATTTGCTGAAGAAGCCAGTCTTCCTCACCGCTGTCCTCTTCGCCAGTTTCTCCGTCAAGATCGCCAAACGGATCTCCTGTTTTCCTTTGTTCCTCTTGCGGATTATTGGAATCTGATGCGTTTGAGGAAGGAGACATCTTTTCAAAGACCGATTTTCTCGATCCGACCTTCTTCACGAGAAGCGGCCACTCGTCCATTTGACGGACGGCCTCCATTAGGATGAATTGCGTATCCAGGGGTTGTACGAGCATGGGGTTAAATGAGACATCCTTCTGCTCAAATTCATATTCCCCGGCTTTCCAGTCAAATACCTTGAAAATGGCTTCTTCGGTAAAAAGCCGTGTTAAGCGTTTTAATTCCGTCGGAGAGACAAATTCCAAATCAACAAGAACGCCCTCCAATGATTTATTTGTGTTTTCTTGCCTGTACCGAGAAATAACCAGTTGATCCGGCGAAAGAATTTTGGCCTTTGTAAGGTTTTTTCCGAGGGTTTCATCTCGATCCCCTTCGTATGCGCGAACGACCTTCCCATCCTTAAAACAAATTGAGAAGCTGTCGTGCTCTTTTTCTAAATGAAGCAGGCCTTCTTTTTTTTGATGAAATATGAGCTGAAAAATTTCAGATAATCCAAACTCTTTAATGGATCCCTTTAAAGCCATTTCTGACGGCTCCTTTTGATGAGCAGGTCACTCAGTGCGACGATATAGAGGATGAGGATTAGAAGGATGGGCAAGACTGATCGTGGCTGGTGTAAATACCATTCCGTCTGCGGGCTTAGAATATCACGAAAGAATATTGTGGAAAGGAGCATAAAAAAAGCAAAAAGAAGGGAAAATCCGGTTTTTGTCCTTTTGATCGCCAGATGCCCTCCCCCGGGAATGACGAAAAACGGATAAACTCTGGAAGGAATCCGCTTCACTGCATTTTCAATCATTTCGAAATCACTCTTTCTTCGAACGGAGACAAAGCGCATTTCGCAGGGTTTGCAGACCTGGTAGCTGAATAAGCGCCGTCCACAGTGATGACAAATGGGTTTTTTACAAAAAGCACATTGTTTTTCCGATATAAATGATCGATGAAGCGTACCGCAAATCCATAACAAGGTCACCCAAAACCCGGCGACGAGCGGTGCCTTTTCAAGCGCGATTTGCCCGATGAGGCCCTGCCATATTTTTTCACTGAAATTTCTGCTTTGATCTGTTTGAGCGAAAAGCCGATGGATGAGGTTCGCTCTTGTAAATCGCTCTTCAATGACAGGAAAGCCGGGGTAGCGTGTGGATTTCATCGCATAGCGCTTAGTGGATTCGGCGCTGATTTCGCTTGCTTTCTCAAATACGGCCTCCCCTTCCTTAAACAGCAGCATCTCCCGGTACGCTTGACTCATATTGTAGTGCGCCGAAACAAGCTCTGGTGCCACGTCAATCGCCTGTTGGTAGTAGTCAATCGCTTCCTCATACTCCTTTCTATAGAATGCGAGGTTTCCAAGGTTATTCAAGATAATGGGGACATTGGGATTTTCTTTAAGCGCCCCCTGGTAAAAGGCTTCTGCCCCGGCGTAATCACCGCGTTGCGTTGCATACGCTGCCTGTATAAACCGGCTTTCCCATCCGGCTTGATTTAGTTCAACTGGCGGCGGTGCCCACAAATAATCCGCGTGGTAATTTCTGGACATTTCATCAAAAATCAAAGATCCGTTTGCCGCGAATATGCTCAGGGCAGCAGGTAAAACCCAGGGAGTGGCCCCGAGTAAAACAATGAAGGCAAAGACAATTCCTTTCTCGGCGCGACCATAAAACCCCCAAAACAAGGCAAATGCGAACAAGAGCGACCACATCAAAGGAAGTCCCAACAATAAAGGGGTGAGCAGCAAGAAGGTAAAAAGAAGCCCTGCGGGTAATGGGTGCAGGTAGCCTTTTGAGGTTTCAGAAATACGATGAATCCACAAGGGTAGAAAAGCGAAGAGCGAATAAAGGATGAAAGCAAGAACACTCAAAAATAGAGCAATCAGGACATAGATTAAAAAAGAACTCAAAACGGGCACAATAAACAGAAAATCTCCCAAGATAAGCCGAATGCCATTGAAGTAATGAGAGAAGACATGAAACACATCCATCGGGTTTGTCCGCCAGATTGCCTTTGCCAGAAAAAATGAAGGGATGGGCGATAACGGGGAAATTTGCAACGCCATCTCTCCCAGGTTGAGGGCTTCCCTTCCTCTCCCCGCTTTTAATGCGGCTTCCGCCTTAAACAAAAGATAGCTTGAAATCCGGTCCGAGCGTTCAATCCCTTTATCGGCAATAAAGTCATCGAATCTCGTATCGTTGATCAATTCTCCAATTACGGTTGTCTCTTTTGAGGAGAGCAGGTCGAACTTTTCCAAATCCGCCGCGGTTTTCGGGGTTTTATCTTCTGTTTCCGAAGGGATTTCCAGTGAGGGCTGAAACAAAACGCTACCCTTCTCAGTACCCTGAGCATACAGGGTATAAGCGGGCGCGAAAAAAAAGAAAGTAAGTGAAATCAGGATAGCGATAAAAACAGATCTCGGCGCGATGACGTTTTGCTTTAAACCGTGCCTTCCCGCCCTTGCAGCAGACGACGGATATTTTCCCAATGCCGAAAATAGACGAGTAACGTCACAATGATAGAAAAGATGACAAAATCTGCCCCCAAGTTGAAAAAAAATGTCAGCAGCGGCAAAATCCCAAAAGCGGTTAATGCACCGACAGACGAATATTTTCCAAAAAATACGCCACCTCCCCAGAACAACAACCCGGCTATCGCCACCTGAGGCGTCAGGACAAGAATAACGCCAAAACTGGTTGCAACGCCCTTCCCTCCCTTAAACCTCAAAAAAACAGAAAAGATATGCCCGAGTATTGCCGCGAGCCCCACTAAAAGCACTATGCGATTCTCAAAACCCGCCAGCCGCGCGGCAAAAATAAACGGGAGCCCCTTTATCAGGTCAAATATCAATGTCGCAACAGCGGCCTTTTTCCCGGCCACACGGAGCACATTCGTGGCCCCGATATTCCCGCTCCCTTTTTCCCTCGGGTCGATTCCTCGAAATACTTTGGCGATCATCAGCCCAAAAGGAAGCGACCCGGCTAAATAATTAGCAAGAATCATTCCGATTTTATAAATAATACCCAGCCCTCACTTGCCGAAAAGTTGCTTAGATCATTTTACGGGAGGTTGCCTGCAATAGTTCAGCTACTTAAGGTGAAGAAGCTTCACGCTTCGTCCAAATTTCAAAAAATATTGCAGTGCCGAGAAAACCGCCAACAGCATCGCGGCGACTAGAAAGGTCATCCCTGCCTGGTGAAACAGCGGATTTTTAAAATCAATCGTCAAGATAATGACAGAAACGATCTGTAAAAACATTTTGATTTTGCCCGTGGTTTCCGCCGCGATCACGACCCCTTCGCCGGAAGCGATCGCGCGGAATCCGGTGATTGTAAATTCTCTCCCGATAATGATGATGGCGAGCCAGGCCGGCACCCGGCCCACGCCCACCAGCAAAATCAAGGCGGAAAGAATGAGCAGCTTGTCCGCGATCGGGTCTAAAAACTTGCCGAATTGCGTGACCTCGGACCGCGCTCGGGCAAGATAACCATCCAGAATATCCGTGAGTGAAGCAATCAAAAAAATCAGCGCGGCGATGATTGAAGAATCAAAAGACGCCTGGTAAAAAAAGAGGATGTAAAACGGAATCAGCGCAACCCTGAACAGGGTCAGAATATTCGGGAGGTTCATTGAGGTTCGCTTCCAGACCTCCCCGCTTCCGGTTTTGTTTTCCAGCGCCGATGCATCCAAACCCATTGATCCGGGAACTGCTTCACGTGTTCTTCGATCCGTGAAGTAAACATCGCGGTATTGGCTTCGATGTCTTTTGCCTTGTTTCCGCTTTGAACCAATCGCATGGGTTTTTCAATCGTGATGCGATGGCGGTCTCCCGGCAAGCGCGTGACAAAGCACATCATGGTCGCGGCCCCGCTTCTCAGTGCCAGTTGTGCGGCACCCGCCGGCGTGTGGGCTTTTTTATTAAAAAAGTTCACAAAAACGCCATCCACCTTGGTGTCCTGGTCGATGAGAAGCCCCAGGATTTCCTTGCTTCTCAAAACATTAAGAATTTTTCTTGAGGACGAGGGCGTGCCACGGCTGATCGTTTCAATCTTGAAACCAGCGCGAAGCTTGACGACGAGTTCATCAATCCTGGGATCATAAAGCGGTGTGGCGATCACGTGAAGTCGGTAGCCGCGGATCGAAAGCGCCGCGGCCATCAGCTCCCAATTGCCGATATGACCGGTGATCAGAATCGTCCCTTTTCCAGCGGCCTCGGCGGCCTTTAAATACTCCTCCCCTTCGACCGAAATCAGTGCTTCGAGCTGCTTTTTCTTAAGGCTTTTAAGATTCAGGATTTCAATGAGTCCTTTCCCAAGATTGCAGAAATTTCTTTTTGCAATCGCGCCCATCACATCCTCTGATTTTTCAGCGCCAAAAGCCGTCCGAAGCCCTTCGAGGGAACGCCTCTTTTCACGGGGCAGGACAAAATAGGCAAGAATACCGAGCTGTCCGCCAAAATACACCGCCATCCGCCAGGGGAGCAAACGGGTCAGCGCACTCACGCCCTTTAATAAAAATAATAAAAAATTTCGGACAAACCGTTTAGACCACTTCATTGTTGAATCTTGTCTGCTATTTTAGAATGATCCTGAAAGTATGTTTACGCGGCCCCTTTTTTTAAGAGGTCGTGCAGATGGACAATGCCTTCGACCCTCCCCGTCTCATCGACTGAAACGAGCGAGGTGATCTTGGCTTCTTCCATCACTCGAATTGCCTCGGCGGCCAAGGCCTCTTTTTTAATGGTTTTCGGGTGTGCGCTCATCACCTCTTTCGCAGGCCTAGAAAAGAGTGTCGCCGCTTCGTTCCCCGCCGCTCTAAAAAGACGGCGCAAGTCCCCATCAGTGATGACCCCGATCAACTGGCTTTTTTCATTCAAAACCGTCGTCATGCCCAGCTTTTTGGCCGTCATCTCAAGTACCACTTCATTCATCGGTGTTTCCGCCAACACCTTTGGAATCTCAGGCCCCGAGTGCATGATGTCTTCCACCTTCAAAAGCAGGTTTCGACCCAAAGTCCCGCCCGGGTGGAAGGAAGCGAAATCCTCTTTTTTAAATCCCCTTTTTTGAAGCAGTGCGACGGCGAGGGCATCGCCCATGGCCAGCGCCGCCGTCGTGCTGGCTGTTGGTGCCAAGCCGAGGGAGCAGGCCTCTTCATTCACGGAAACATCGAGGAGAACATCGGCGCGTTTCGCCAAGGTGGACTTCACTTCTCCGGTTAAGGTAATCAATTTGAGATCAAGCCGTTTCAGTGACGGGAGGATGCGGAGAATTTCTTCTGTTTCGCCACTGTTTGAAATCATGACGGCAATGTCGTTTTTTGAAATCATGCCCAGATCCCCGTGAATCGCCTCCGAAGGGTGCATGAAAAAAGAAGGCGTTCCCGTGCTGGCGAAGGTTGCGCTCATCTTTTTCCCGATCAGACCCGACTTCCCCATTCCGATCACAACGACGTGCCCTTTACACGCAAAGCACAAATCCACCGCGTCGGCGAAACTCTGGTCCAAGCGTTGAATCAGGCGGGAAATGGCTTCCGCCTCAATCTGAAGCACCCGAATCCCCTCTTCCACTATGTTGTTCGACATCGGCAATTTTCAAGAATACTCAGGTGGTTTCACGGCGAGCGGCAGAGCCGCGGCTTGTGCAGCCTTGATAAAGCCTTCAAACAAAGGGTGCGGTGACTGTGGACGGGATTTAAATTCCGGGTGAAATTGAACACCGACAAACCAGGGATGATCCTTTAATTCGATAATTTCGGCCAATTCGCCATTCGGGGAAAGACCGCTGAAAACCAGGCCCGCTTTTTCAAGTTGATCGCGGTAAGTGTTATTGGCCTCGTAGCGGTGGCGATGGCGTTCCGAAATATCCAGATTTTGGTAAACGGCATGGACCTGCGTGTCTTTTTTAAGTCGGCAGGGGTAGGCCCCCAGGCGCATCGTCGCCCCTTTGTCGCGAAGATGGCGTTGATCCGGCATCAGGTCGATCACGGCTTGCGGGCTGTCGGGTTCAAACTCCGCACTATTCGCCCTGGACAGGTCCGCGACATTTCGCGCGAACTCAATGAGGGCGCATTGCATCCCCAGACAAATCCCCAAAAAGGGCACCTTGTTTTCACGGGCATAACGAATGGCTGAAATCTTCCCTTCGATGCCCCGCTTCCCGAATCCGCTGGCCACCAGGACCCCGTCCACATCCGACAAAAAAGTTTCAACGCCTTCTGTTTCGAGCTGCTCGCTGTTGATCCACTCGACATTGACTTTCACCTTATTCGCAATGCCGCCGTGAATGAGTGATTCATAAAGACTTTTATAGGAGTCCTTCAAATCGACATATTTCCCGATGAGGGCGATCGTAACCTCCCCGTCCGGTTTTTGAAGGTTTTGAAGCATGGACTCCCATTTCCCCAATTGGGGCGAAGGGGTTTCAAAGCCCAGTTTTTTGATGATAATTTCATCGAGCTTCTCTTCATGAAACACCAGAGGCAGCTCGTAAATATTCCCCACGTCCCGGCCCGTGACAACCGCCTCCGGCTCGACACTGCAAAACAAGGCGATTTTACGTTTTAAATCCGCAGGCACATGCCGCTCGGTCCGGCACAGCAGGATGTCGGGCTGAATACCGATTTCCCGCATTTTATTCACGCTGTGCTGTGTCGGCTTGGTCTTGAGTTCATCCGCCGCTTTAATATAAGGAACAAGGGTCAAATGCAGATACAGCACGTGCTCTTTGCCGAGATCAAAGGGCACCTGGCGAATGGCCTCTAAAAAAGGCAGGCTTTCGATGTCCCCCACCGTGCCGCCGATTTCCACAATCACGACATCAACAGGTTTCCCGTTCACCTCGGCTTTTGACAAGCCGATAATGGACTGCTTGATTTCATCGGTAATGTGGGGGATTACCTGTACCGTGCCGCCCAGGTAATCCCCTCGCCGTTCCTTGGAAATGACATTGAAATAGATTTTTCCCGAGGTGTAGTTGTTCTTTTTCCCCATAACCGTCGAACTGAATCGCTCATAATGCCCGAGGTCAAGATCTGTTTCGGCCCCGTCGTCCGTGACAAAAACCTCTCCGTGCTGGTAGGGGTTCATCGTGCCGGGGTCCACGTTAATATAGGGGTCCAGTTTTAAGAAGGTAATGGAAAGCCCCCGCGCTTCGAGCAGGTTTCCAATGGCGGCGGCGGAAAGCCCTTTTCCCAGCGATGAGATGACGCCGCCGGTAATGAATATATACTTCGTTTCCTTTGTCACCTCAAAATCTCCTTCACAACGCAACGCTTCATCCGCTTCACTTGATTTAAGGCGCTTTTTTCTAATGAGACACCGCAAAAAACTGTCAGAATCCATTGTTCAAAACAACAGTTTTTCACAGCATGGGTGACCGCCGCAAACGCCTCCTATTTATACCGACTATTTCGGACTTCGACAAGGATTTTTTCTTTTGTTTTAAGAATTGGGAGGCAACATCCGGTGAATGTTTTTCTAAGAGCGAGGGAGGGAAAAGAATGCCTGGGCTTTTTGCAAGTCCGACGCAGTGTCGACGGAAAGGCTTTGATAATGACTCACGACCGTGACCCCGATGGGGATACCGTTTTCAAGCGCCCGAAGCTGCTCCAGCTTTTCCGTTTTTTCCAAAAAAGTCCGGGGCAACGCGGAAAGAGAGGAGAGTGCCTCGCGCGTGTAAATATAGACACCGATTTGTACCAAGGCCCGCTCCGGAAACGCGCCCGCCTGGGTGACGGGAATGCAATTTCTGGAGAAATAGAGCGCCTGCCCTTTCAAATCAAGCACCACCTTCGCCGTCGTCGGGCTTTTCAGGATTTCGGGATCGCGCACCCAATGCGCGAGCGTGCCCATTTCCGTCTCGGGGTGTTTGAGAAAATCGTCCACAAGTGCGTCCACATGAGCGCCCTCCAGCAGCACCTCGTCCCCCTGGATGTTGACAAAGTAATCGCCGGGCGCCTCCACTTTCAGATAATCGGCGATGCGCTCCGTGCCGTTCGCGCAGTCCGGCGAAGTCATGGCGACGGAATGTCCGGCCTCGTCCACCACCTTGAAAATGCGCTCATCATCGGTCAAAACGACGACATCGTCCAGTCTTTCGGCCTTTTTCGCCCGTTCGACCACATGCAGAATCATGGGTTTTCCGCCAATCTCGCAAAGCGGTTTGCCTGGCAGGCGGGTGGATGCGTAACGACTGGGGATACAGCCAATCACTTTTTTAAGCGGTTTAAGTGAACTTTTTTGCATCTTCGAGAAATTTGCCGATGCCGATATCTGTCAGCGGATGCTGCTCCATTTGCGTCAGGACTTTTCCGGGAATGGTGAAAATGTCCGCGCCCAAGAGGGCCGATTCCGTCACATGCAGAGGCGAGCGGATCGACGCGACGATGATCTTTGTGTCGATCTCATGATAATTGTCGAAAATGGTCACGATTTCATCGATCAGGTCCGTCCCCGTCACGGAGATGTCGTCGAGCCGTCCCACAAAGGGACAGACGTTTGTCGCGCCGGCTTTCGCTGCTAAAATGGCCTGACTCGCCGAAAAAATCAGCGTCACATTCGTGTCGATCCCCGCTTCGGCGAAGCGCCGCGTCGCTTTTAATCCCGCGTGGCACATCGGGATTTTGACGACAATATTGTCCGAGATTTTTGAAAGCTCAAGCCCTTCTTTAAAAATACCTGCTTCATCCAGAGACAAGACTTCGGCGTGCACCGGGCCGTCGACGATGCCGCAAATGTCTTTAATTGCCTCATTCATGGGTTTTCCCGTTTTGGCGATCAAGGTCGGATTGGTCGTGACGCCGTCGCAAAGGCCCAGGGCCATCGCCGCTTCAATCTCTGAAATATCCGCACTATCCACATATATTTTCATTCGTTTGCTCCAATAAAATAATCCTCACTGGCCTTCAATTTTCCCTGCGCCTCAAGCAGAACGTTAATCATTTCCCGCACGGCGCCGCTGCCGCCGCTTTTTTCGGTGACCCAGTCGGCTTCCGCCTTCACGCGGGACAAGGCGTTGTTCGGGGCGATAAAAAGCCCGACGTGCGGCCTGCAGACCAGGTCCAGAATATCGTCCCCCATATAGAGGACTTCGTGGTTTTCCAGGCCCGCGTCCCGAATCATGCCGATCAAGGCGTCTTTTTTGTAAAAATGCCCGCTTTCGTAATAATCAAATTCAAGCTCCGCCACGCGCCGCGCGACGGTGTCCGAAACCCGGCCTGTCAACACGGCAAATTTCAAACCCGCGTGCCGGGCCATCGTAATCCCAAAACCGTCCTGAACATGAAAGGCCTTGATCTCGGTGTCCCCGCCCGCGTAGGTAATCGCGCCATTCGTCAACACACCGTCCACATCAAGCACGATAAGACGGACGGGCCGGAACTTTTCCTTCAACGCCGTATCAATAATGGATTTTTCCTGATGGATGTCCGCGCGCAAGAAAAGGCCTAAGTGATGTTCCAGGACTGCATGAGTTGATGCACACCAACAGCCTGCTTGACCAGGTCTTCCATTTTGTCGAGCGCCATCACGGAGGCTGCATCGCACAAGGCCTCGGCGGGTGTGGGGTGCGTCTCCACGAACAGGCCGTGCGCCCCCGCCGCCATGCCGGCACGGGTGAGCGCGGGAATGAAATGCGGCTCGCCGCCGCGCGGGTCTTTGGAACTGATCCCGTAAATCCGGACAATGTGTCCCGCGTCAAAAATCACGGGATAGCCCAGGTCGCTCATAATGGGCACGGCGCGCATGTCCGCGACCAAACGATTATAGCCAAAACAAGAGCCCCGCTCACACAGCAGAATATTGTGATTGCCGACGGAGGTGAGCTTGTCGATGGCGGAGGCCATGTTTTCCGGCGCGAGAAACTGACCTTTCTTGACGTTGACCACCCGGCCTGTTTCTCCCGCCGCGATCAAGAGCGAAGTCTGCTGACAGAGATAGGCCGGGATTTGCAAAATATCGAGCACTTCCCCCGCTGCTGCGCAGTCGGCTTCACGGTGGATGTCGCTGATTAAGGGGACATCAAAGGTTTCGCCGATGGTTTGAAGGGCTTTTAAACCCTCGTCAATGCCAAGGCCGCGGTCATTGCTCGCCGCTCCGCGATTGTCTTTTTCATAAGAGGATTTAAAGACATAGTTAAAGTGATACTTTTCAGAAAGCGCCAGCATGCGCTCGGCTACCATTTTTCCCAGGTCGATGTTTTCCAAAAGACAGGGGCCCGCGATGACGCAGAGCTTTTCGCCCGGCCCGACATCAAAATTCTTTATTTTAACCTTGTGCATCCGCTGCTCCGGGGAAGGGGTTCTTTAAACGCAGGCAATTCTACGGAGAGTGGCCCGCAGAGTCAAACAAAATCAGCCGTACAAGCCGATTTCCGAGCCGTGCTGACGAAGCCATTTTCGCCGTTCGTGATAGTCCGGGATTATTTTTTCGACTTCCCGCCAAAACAGTTTTGAGTGGTTCATTTGTATCAAATGGGCCAACTCATGCACGACGATATAATCCAGCACACTTCGGGGCAGCATGAGACACTTCCAATGAAAATTCAAATTCCCCGGCCGGGAACAGGAAGCCCAACGTGTCTTTGCTTCCACCATGCGAATCCGCTTGATTTCGACCCCCATGCGCGCTTGAAAACAGGCCACCCGCTCCCCGATCCGCTTGAGGCCCCTTTCCCTGTAAAAGGTTTTGAATGCGTCTTCGGCGCCGGGGATGGCCGCGTGGTCCGATCTCAGGCAAAAGGATCCGGCCTTCAGTACCAAGGGTGTGTTTTGATTTTTTACGATTTTCAAACGGTAGGACTTGCCCAAATATAAAAAGGACACGCCATCCACATATTGCCGTCCGTTTTTCGTCGCAGACCGGGCACGCCGCGCCGACACATGACGCAAAATCCAGGCTTTCTTAT
>JBHHXB010000022.1:0-19319 GCA_046756825.1 Nitrospiria bacterium
ACAAGGGCATCGACCAGCGCAAGGCTTACAAAGGGGCGCGCGCCATCGTGAATCAAGACGATGTCATTCGGGGAGTGTTCCTTTTCCAGGTCAAAAATGGCTACGGCCGCCGAATCCTGACGTTCTGTGCCGCCCGGCGTAATTTTTTTGATTTTGGATAAGGCATACTTGTCGGCCAGTGTTTCCACGCGGGAGAGATCTTCTCTTGGGGCAACGCAAATTACTTTGTCAATGCAGGGGGATTTTTGAAATATGGAAAGACTGTGGATCAGAAGCGGCCGCCCGGCCAAATCCGAAAATTGTTTTTTTTCTCCAAAGCGGCGGCCTGATCCGGCGGCCAGCACAATGGCCGTGACGGTCAATGCTTGGCCGCCATCCTGCGGGTCTCTTGAGGGCTGGCGTTGGCATTTGAATCCGATCCGCCCTGCGCTTCTTCCCGGAAACGGCTAAAAATCATGCGGCCCGCCGGGGTCTGCAACACACTGGTCACCATGATTTCAATCGTTTTTCCGATGGATTTTCTCGCGTCGTCGATGACAATCATTGTGCCATCGTCGAGATAGGCGATGCCCTGCCCCATTTCCTTGCCTTCTTTCAAAACAAAGACGCGCATCAATTCTCCGGGGAGCACGACGGGTTTTAAGGCATTGCACAGCTGATTGATATTCAAAACACGCACGCCCTGCAACTCCGCCACTTTATTCAGATTCAGGTCATTTGTGATGATTTTTGCGTTGATCGACTTTCCGAGGGCGACGATTTTGGAATCCACTTCCCGAATCTCAGGAAAATCGGTATCGACAATTCGAATTTCAATGTCGGGCATCTGCTGCAGGCGGTGCAGCACGTCCAGTCCCCGCCGTCCGCGAGCACGCTTCATGGAATCCGAGGAGTCGGCGATGTGCTGTAGCTCCTGCAAGATAAACTGTGGTGTAATAAAGGCCCCCTCCAAAAAACCGGTTTCGCAAAGGTCGCCGATCCGTCCATCAATAATCACGCTGGTGTCCAGAATTTTAAGACTGGCGGAAGCAGGATCTGCGGTCTGCGCGGCGGGATAGGACTGGGCTCGCCGCGAAAAAAAATGAGGATCTTCCTCGACCTTTAAACACAGCATCACTCCGGTGTAGGAGAAGAAAAGGAAGGACAATCCCTTCAACGCGAAAGACGTCACCGGCGACACCTCCAGGGGACTGATCATGGTGTTCAGCAGAACGGCCGCGAACAGGCCCCCGACAAAACCGATGGCGCCCCAGGAAATACGTTTTACATCTTTTTTCTTTAGAGAAAGAGAAACGTAAATGAGTGCGATCCCGACAACCAGCCCCAGTCCCGCGCCGACAAAGGCGGCGCTGCCGCCGAATTCCACCGCGAGGGAGTACCCGGCAAAGATACTGAGCAGAACAACAAGTGTATAAATCATGTAATCTATTTTCACAATGAGTCCTCCTTTTCACTTAAATCATGAAAAAGAAAAGCAAAAACCTCTACTTGATGGCCTCTTTGACTGCAGTATATAAAAATTGGGGCTTTTTGTTAAGTGCTCCCTGTTTTTAAGGTGTCACGGTTAAAAATAATGTCCGGTCCTGGCGTCTCACCAAGAGGAGTAAGGGCTGTTCCCGGTCCGCCTTTGAGAGCGCTTTTTCATAATCATCCACCCCTTCTATGGATACACGGTTGACCTCGATAATGAGATCCCCGCGCCTTAGCCCCGATTCTGCCGCGTGGCTGCCGGGTTGGACAGTCATGACCACTACACCGGATAGCGGCCCCTCCAAATTCAGTTCCTTCGCCAGGTTTTCCGTGAGGGCGCTGACCGTCACGCCGCTTAAAACTGCGCTGGTGTCCGGCCCGGGTTGGCGCTGTTGGTTTCTTTTTGCAAAAAGATTGTTAGGCTGAACTTCGATGATAACTTTGAGGTTGATCTTTTTCTGGTCGCGAATCAGCTCAACCTTCACATGATCCCCCGCCAGGGCCTTTGCGACAATGTGCCGCAGTTGGTTGGTGTCTTCAACAGCTTCCCCGCCGAAGGAAAGAATGACGTCTCCCGTCCGAAAGCCTGCTTTTTCCGCGGGACTTCCCGTCATGACCTCGCTCACCAGGGCCCCCTTGGTTTCCTGCAAACCAAATCCCTGGGCGATTTGGGGTGTGACTTCCTGAATCGCGACCCCCAGCCACCCGCGCACAACCTTTCCGGACTTCACAAGACTGCCGATAATGGAGCGGACCATGTCACTCGGTACGGCGAAACCGATACCCATATAGCCTCCGCTCCGGGTGAAGATGGCGGTGTTAATCCCAACCAGCTCGCCCTGAATGTTCACCATCGCCCCGCCGGAATTTCCGGGGTTGATTGCCGCGTCGGTCTGAATAAAATCCTCATAGTCGGCCAGCCCGATATTGGCGCGCCCGACAGCGGAAACGATGCCCATTGTCACCGTTTGGGTCAAGCCAAAAGGGTTGCCGACCGCTAAAATATATTCCCCGACTTGAAGGGTCGAAGAGTCTCCCCAGGGAATCGTGGGTAGCCCCTTCGCGTTAATCCGAATGACGGCCAAATCACTTTTGGGGTCGGTCCCGACAACCGTGCCGATAAATTCCCGGTTATCAGACAAAAGCACTTTGATCGCATCCGCGTCTTCAATGACGTGATTATTGGTGACGATTAAGCCGTCGGATTCAATGATGACCCCCGATCCCGAGCCGTCGCCCTTTCGCTCGTGCGGTTTTTGACGACCGAAATTATCTTTAAAAAATCGCCGCAACGGTTCGGTTAAAGGAAACTCGGAGGATCCTTTATTGGCTCTGCGCGTGGTCGAGATATTGACCACGACGGGGGTCACCGATTTTGCGACGGAAACAAAGGCCTTCTCGCTTTTGATAATGCCATTGGGTTTGATGTGCGCCTCGTTCCCGACCGCTTCCCCGGAAGGGACGATGCGGAATTTAGAGCTCAGCATCACCCCGGCAATGACGCCTGCGAATAATAAAAAAGCGGAAAAGACGATGCGTCTCATTCCGCTCCGACGTTGTTTCGGCACGAAACCTCCTCTTTCAATCAAGGCAGTTTCTGATTATACTATAGGCATTTTTCGCTTGTAAAGGTAGGGAAGCGCACGCCAGATGCCCCTTTCGTTCGATGAAATCCGCGCGTGGCAAAAGAAGGATCAGCAGTATATTTGGCATCCTTTTACACAAATGCGGGAGTGGGAGCAAACCCCTCCGACCCTCATTGCCGAGGGAGACGGCGTCTGGCTGACCGATATCGAAGGGCGGCGTTTTCTGGACGGGACGTCGTCGCTTTGGGTCAATATTCACGGACACAGACACCCGAAAATCAACGCGGCATTAAAGGCCCAGATTGACAAAATTTCCCATTCGACGCTCCTGGGGCTGGGGAATCTTCCCTCCACCAACTTGGCTGAAAAGCTGATTCAAATTGCGCCCGTATCCGACGATTCTCCCCGAAAACTCTCAAAGGTCTTTTATTCGGATAACGGCTCGACCGCCGTTGAAATCGCGCTAAAGATCACTTTTGCTTATTGGCGGCACAAGGGCCCAGCCCATCAAAAAAAACAAAAATTCATCTCCTTTGTGAATGCCTATCACGGCGATACCATTGGATCCGTGAGCTTGGGGGGAATTGACCTTTTCCACGCCGCGTATCAACCTCTGCTGTTCGAAACGCTTCAAGTCCCCGCACCGACGTGTTACCGCTGCCCCGTCGCCCTGGAATACCCTTCGTGCGAAATGGCCTGCATTGATGATGTTGAAAAAGTCATGCAGGAAAGCGGGGATGAAGTGGCCGGACTCGTCATCGAGCCCTTGATTCAGGCCGCCGCAGGCATGTTGTGCGCACCGCCCGGCTACCTAAAAAAGATGCGGGAACTCTGCGCTCGTTACGACATTCTCATGATTGCGGACGAAGTCGCCACGGGTTTTGGCCGCACCGGAAAGATGTTCGCTTGCGAACATGAAGGGGTAACACCTGATTTAATGGCGCTTTCCAAAGGGATCACGGGGGGCTATCTCCCCCTGGCGGCGACCCTTGCCACACAGGAAATTTATGAGGCCTTTCTCGGAGAATACGACGAATTTAAGACCTTCTTTCACGGACACAGCTACACGGGCAATCCCTTGGGTTGTGCGGCGGCGCTGGCCAATTTAGAGGTGTTTGACGCAGAGCATACGCTGGAACAACTTCAGCCGAAGATTGAATGGGTTCGAAAAACGCTCCTGCCTTGGGAAGATTGGGCACACGTGGGCGAGATCCGGCAGGCGGGCTTTATGATCGCCATCGAACTCGTCGCTGACAAAAAAAATAAAACCCCCTATCCCTTGGAAAAACGCGTTGGTGGGCACGTCTGCGAAGCGGCCAAAGCCAGAGGGCTCATCCTGCGTCCGCTCGGCAATGTCGTCGTCCTCATGCCGCCGCTTTCGATTCCAATGGCCGATTTATCTCAGATGGTTTCGATCGTTGGCGAGGCGATCAAGCAAGGGACAGAGGAGACTTGATATCCGATACAGGGGCATCAGATGAAGGAACAAAGCAGTCCTGAGGTGACGCGAAGCGGGTGTTTTAAGTGTCGCTTCGAAATGGAATCTCAGCCACGGATGCGGCGGCCTTACGCATTTTGAGGTGTTTTTCGTTGGAGGCGACATAGGCTTGATACGAACGCATGACCTTATTCGCATATCGGGTCGGAATGCGTCTGCCACGCCGCAGCCAGCGGCTGACTTTCGTCGGGCCGAAATTGTACGCGGCCAGGGCCACCTTCATATCCCCGAAGCGCTTGTTGAGCGCGTGAAGATAATGGACGCCGAGCCGAATATTGACGTAGGGGTCGAACAGGCGTTGATTCTGTTCATTCCAGGCAATTTGATTCGCCTTGGCAAGGGCCTTTCCTGTTTCGGGGGCGATTTGCATCATGCCGACGGCCCCTTTATTTGAAACAGACCAGTTATAAAAAGAACTCTCGGCGGAGATGAGGGCCAGGATAAGCTCTGGCTCAAAGCCGTATTTCTGGCTTTCCTGTGAGATAAAGGCCACGAGTTTTTTATCCTCGGTCGGATGAAGCCCGGTATGGAAGCGGGAAAGAATTTTGGTCATGTGTTCTTTCCGAAACGGATGAATGTCCTGAGTCCGGGCAAGGGCGTTTTTTGTCTCCAGGTTCGACTCGGCTTTGGAAGCTTCCTGCGTGTGTTTGGGGAGTGGATCCGGGATGGCTAATTCATTTTGAAAAATGACCAGTAGCCCCAATATAATCGGGCCGACCCAGAAAAACCGCTTGTTCTCAAGTTTTTTTAGATTACGCATATCAGCGTAGAATAGCAGGACGATCTGACGGGGTCAATCCCCCTTATGGGGGGTGTCACGTGTTACCGGTCAAGCTTTAATGTGACGATCGTGACGGCATCTCCGCCTTCCCAGGGATCCCCGGGGCGAGCGGAAGAGACATAAGGGGATGTTTTGAGATAGGTTCGAACCGCCGATTTTAACTGACCGCCGCCATGCCCGTGAATGACCTTGACTTCGTTTTCGATGGACAGCATCGCCCTGTCCAGGAAGTGTTCAAGCCGCGCAATGCCTTCTTCGACAAACTCACCATGGAGATCAATGGTTGCTTCAAAGTCGTCAAACTGCATCATCGCCTCTTGCGGGAGGCCACTGTGATGTTTAGAATCACGCGTGAGCCTAAAGATAAATACGCCGAGACAATAACAAACTTTATGCGCTGGTACAAGTGAATGGGATTAAGCGCCAAACAGCTTTCCATGGCCGTCGAGGAGTTCTCTCCGGACTTGGTTCACGGCGTGATCCGAAAGGTGGATCAGCCCAATCCGAAGACGATTCTCTTTGAGATTGAGCAGGGGAGACGGCGTCACCACCTTCTTTTTTCGGCTCACCCCCGGTTTTCGCGCTGCCACCTGATCCAGGGGAAATACGGGGTCAAACCCAAGACCCCGCCCAATTTTTGTCAACTGCTCCGCGCGCATCTTCGGCACAAGCGGATCGCGTCTATTTTGCAGTTGGACGGGGATCGGATTATTCAACTCACAGCGGCCTGGCCGAAGGATCATCAAATGCGGCTGACCTTTGTCGCCGAACTGACGGGACCCTCCTCAAACCTGTTCCTGTTGAATGAAAAGGAAGCCATCCTCGGATGCCTGAACACCCCGAATCCCGGCCGCCGCTTATTGCAGGGGGTGGCCTACACGCCTCCTCCTCTGATCCAAAAATCGGACTTTAAGGAGACGCCGATCTCATGCGTTTATGTGGGCCAGTACCCGTTCAATTGCGCAGTCGAAAAATATTACGCTGAATCCGAAAAAACAGAACACGCGGAACGAATAAAAAAAGAAACACTGGCGCGCTTCGAGGAGAGCATACGATCCTTTAAAAAACGGCTTCAATCTCTGAAGGCCAGTCGTGCCGCGGCGGAAAAGTCGGCGCAATATCAGCGCTATGGCGAGTTTCTAAAATGCCGTTTGCATGAAGTCAAAGCCGGGGCCACTTTCTTTTTGTATTTTGAAACACCCTCAAATCCAACGAATATGGAAATGGAAGGAGAGGAAAGGACCGTCGCGCTTGATCCCGCCTTATCCCCGGCGGAAAATATGGCCCGGTTTTTCAAGCGCTACAAAAAAGGCATCACGGCCTTGGCCACCCTCAATCCCTTGATTGAAGAAACCGAGGGAAAACTGGCTCAACTGGAGGCGGGGCGGAAGGCCGTTCTGGAAGATGAACCCATTGATTTATCTGATTTTCCACTGAAGCTGCCCCGGCCACAACTTGCGCGGCAAACGAAAAAGAAAGGCCCGCCAGTCTACCTTTCATCGGACAAGCTTCGGATTTTCGCCGGTCGCAATGACCGTGAAAATGAAAAAATCACGTTTGGCCTTGCGCGAGGAAATGACCTTTGGCTGCATGCACGCGGCACTTCCGGGGGCCATGTGTTGATCCAAATGGCGGGCCGCAAGGAGGTGCCGCACTCAACCCTGCTCGAAGCCGCAACTCTGGCCATTCATTTGAGTCGATACAAAAAGGAGGGAAGGGGGGAGGTGATGTACACCTTCAAAAAATATCTTCAAAGACCCAAAAAAGGAAGGCCCGGAAGCGTGCTCTGCGCGCAGGAAAAAACAATTTATCTCGAAATTGTGCCGGAGCGGCTTTCCAGAATCTTGCAAAATCGACTGGAAGAAAGTCAGACCCTAGTTTGAGGGGACGGAGACCCGATCCCTGCCCTCGGTCTTCGAGGCATACATTGCCCGATCTGCGAGATGGATGAGGTCGGTGCGGTTATTGGCGTGTTCGGGATAACTGGCGATGCCGAAACTGGCTGTGATTTGCAAGGACAGGCCTTCTTTGTTTAAAAATTTATATTCGCGAATTGCCCTGCGGAGACGCTCGGCGACGCGGCCTGCCTTTTTCAAGTTTGTGTTTGGAAGCAGGACGACAAATTCATCTCCGCCGTAGCGAACAATGACGTCCACCGCGCGAAGGTTTTCGACCAAAATACCGGCCAGTTCCACTAAAACCTGGCTTCCCATCAGGTGTCCGTGTGTGTCGTTGACCTCTTTGAAAAAATCAAGATCGATAAAAATCAGTGAGAGTAGCCCTTTGTAACGCCGACTCCGCTTCATCTCGACTTCCAACACCCGGTCCAGGTAACGCAGGTTGTAGAGATGCGTTAAATCGTCCGTGGTCACGAGCTCGGACATTTTCTGATAGATGTCGGAGCGTTCAATGGCCGGGATGGCCTGATCCACCAATGTCTCCAAAAGGGAAAGGTCGGCGGCGGAAAACGGTGATTGCGACCGCGCGTTGACCAGTTGAATTACGCCCAGCACCCGATTTTTGCACACAATCGGAAAACACAGCACGGATTTTGCCTCGACATGCGGGAAAAAGCGCGCGGCATCGTGGGTTGTCTGCTGTGATAAATCCGGAATGATGAGCGGCTGGCCCTCTTTCGCGACCCAGCCCGCAGGTCCTTCCCCGATGGCATAAGCATGTTTTTTGAGCACCTTCATCGCATTTCCCTTGGCCAGCGCATAATGGAGCACCGTGTTGGACTCATCGATCAGCAACAGGGCCCAATCCTCACATCGCACCAGGCGTCTTGATGTCGATAAGAGGATCCTCAGGACACTCTTTAGTTCGAGGGATGCCGTGAGCGCCTTTCCTGTTTTGACAAAGAAATCCAGCTCATTCTGTTTTTTGCGCAGAGATGTTTTGAGTGCTTTATTTTCCTGCAGCAATGAAGACATGTTTTTTTTTGAGTGGGGGGTGTTTGGGCGATTTTCGGCGGGGTCTTCTTTCACACTTATTTTCCACAACACTTTTTATACTTTTTGCCGCTGCCGCAAGTACAGGGATCATTTCTCCCGACTTTTTTCTCCTGTCGATGAACGGTCTTGGGCGCGGTTGCTTCCCCCCGGTTCATCTGCATGGACTGCGCTTTTTGGAAAACAGGGGCCACCTGCGGAACCTTTTCATCTTCACTAACCACCTGGACATGAAAGAGATGTTCGATCGTGTCGCGCTTAATGCGGTCGATCATGCCCGCGAACATATCGAAGCCTTCCTTCTTGTATTCACTCAAAGGCTCTTTTTGTCCGTAGCCCCTGAGCCCGATTCCTTCCTTGAGGGAATCCATCGCCAGAAGATGGTCTTTCCATTGGGTGTCGATCATGCGCAGAAAAATTTGTTTTTCGAGGGTTCGGACGAGTTCGTCTCCGACGGCTGCGTGTCTCTCCTGGTATAAAGCACGGACCCGCGTCAGAATCTCTTCGCGCAGGGCCTCTCGCCCAATGGTCGAAAAGTCGAAGGCTTCTTTCCCGGAAGAGAGCCCGAACTGATGTGAAAGCCCTTCGGAAAGCCCTTGGCCATTCCAGGCCTCGGAATAGGCGTCTTCCGGGCAATGGATCTCAAGAAGCTCATCGACTTGCTCCTCGATCATGTCTTGGATATCTCCACTGATATCATTCCTCGAAAGCACGTCCCGGCGGCGGTCATAAATCACCATCCGCTGTTTGTTCATCACATCGTCATATTCTAAAAGCTGTTTTCGAATATCAAAATTATGCCCCTCAACCCGCTTCTGAGCATTCTCGATGGCCTTGGTCACCATGCCATGCTCGATCGGAACGCCTTCCTCCATGCCCATGCGGCTCATCAGGTTTGAGATTTTGTCGGAGCCGAAAATACGGAGCAAATCGTCTTCGAGCGAGAGAAAAAACCGCGACGACCCCGGGTCTCCCTGTCGTCCCGACCGTCCGCGCAACTGGTTGTCCACACGCCGGGACTCATGCCTTTCCGTGCCGATAATATGAAGCCCGCCCAGTTCGAGAACCTCCTCTCTTTCGACCTCGATTTCACGGTGAATTCTTTCACTGGCCGCCTCCAGGGCTTCGGGCGTCGCATCGGGGTGCTGCCGTTCGTAGAGTTTGAAGAGGAAGTCCGCATTGCCTCCCAGCAGGATGTCGGTACCCCGCCCGGCCATGTTGGTGGCAATGGTCACGGCCCCTTTTCTTCCGGCCTGGGAAATGATTTCGGCCTCTTTTTCGTGATATTTAGCGTTCAAAACAGAATGAGGAACGCCCTTTTGCTTTAACAGGGCCGAGATCTGTTCCGATTTTTCAATGGAGATTGTGCCGACGAGGACAGGTCGACCTGCTTGGGTGTATTCGATAATCTGCTCAGCGATGGCATGAAACTTTTCTTTTTCCGTGCGATAGATGACATCGGCTTCATTCACACGTCTCAGCTTCCGGTTTGTCGGGAGCACAATGACTTCAAGATTGTATATTTTCTGAAATTCTGCCGCTTCGGTATCCGCCGTTCCCGTCATGCCGCCTAATTTCTCGTACAGCCGAAAATAGTTCTGAAAGGTAATTGATGCGAGGGTCTGGTTTTCATTCGCGATCTTCACCCCTTCCTTGGCCTCTGTGGCCTGGTGAAGCCCGTCGCTCCAGCGTCGGCCCGGCATCATCCGTCCGGTAAATTCATCAACGATAATGACCTCGCCGTCTTTCACCACATAATCGACATCCCGCTTAAAGAGGGTGTGTGCTTTCAATGCCTGCATCACATGATGCACAAGGGAGATGTTTGATAAATCGTAGAGATTGTCGAGACCTAGGAGTTTTTCGACTTTAGCATTGCCTTCCTCGGTCAGGGTCGCGGTTTTTGTTTTTTCCTCAATCGTGTAGTCGGTTTCTTTTTTGAGCTGCGGGATAATCTGGTTCACGCGATAGTAAAGCTCTGTGGAATCTTCGGCGGGCCCAGAAATAATGAGCGGCGTTCTGGCCTCGTCGATTAAAATACTGTCCACTTCGTCAATAATTGCAAAGTGGTGTTTACGCTGCACAAAACTTTTCGGATCAAATTTCATATTGTCGCGGAGATAGTCAAAGCCGAACTCGTTATTCGTGCCGTAGGTGATGTCGGCCTGATAAGCGGCCTGCCGGTCGCTATCGGGCTCATCATGCTGGATAATCCCAACGGTCAGGCCCAGGAAACGGTACAAGCGCCCCATCCACTCGGAATCCCGTCCCGCGAGATAGTCATTAACGGTCACCACATGCACGCCGCGCCGCGTCAAGGCATTCAGGTACACCGGCAGGGTCGCGACGAGTGTTTTGCCTTCGCCTGTTTTCATCTCGGCGATTTTCCCTTCGTGAAGTACGGCGCCACCCAGAATTTGCACATCAAAATGCCGCATGCCGAGCACGCGCCTGGAGGCTTCACGAACAACGGCGAAGGCCTCCGGAAGGATGGCGTCCAAGCCTTCGGCAAGGGCTTTCATGTCGTATTCTTCCGGGAAAATACCTGTTTCAGGAATATTGAGTTTGTTTCGAAACTCGGCGGTTTTTTGGCGGAGTTCCTCATCGGAAAGCTTGGCAATACTTTCCTCCAAGGCATTTACCTGTGAAACAATCGGCCAGAGTCGCTTTAATTCTCGATCATTTCTGCTCCCGATCACTTTTCGAACGAGGCTTCCTACACCCAGCATGACATACTCCATTATGACCGCAAAAATATCGTAGATTATTTTAACATAGGCTTTTTTTTCTTGCCATTCCAAAAATCATTGAAAAAAAAGCCCCGGCAGAGAGTCTCTTTGCCGAGGCTTTTTGACTGAATACATGACGTTTCAATCGGATGGCACAACGTCGGAGGCCTGTGGTCCTTTTTCCCCTTGAATCACCTCGAATTCAACCGCTTGTCCTTCAGATAATGTTTTAAACCCTTCCCCTTGAATTGCAGAGAAATGAACAAAGACGTCGTCGCCTTCGTCTCTCTCAATAAACCCAAACCCCTTTTTTTCATTAAACCATTTCACTTTTCCTTTGACCGACATCAGCCCCACTAACCTCCCTCTTCTCAAATACGGCGCATCCGAGTCTGCGACGTATGAGCGTTGATAAATCAAGAAAAAGCGAAAACCTCTCCTTATATGAATTCCAACTTTTTCTTGTCTTGCACCAGGGTAAATCCGCAACCCTGAAACCTTAAGAAGATCTCTCCTAATTCAGGATGTACCGCATTGGGTCAATGGTGACTTTGTTCACGGAAACTTCATAGTGGAGGTGTGGACCGGTCGAGAGTCCGGTGTTGCCGACATAAGCAATGACCTCTCCCCGCTTCACTTTCTGTCCGACCTTAACAGCGGCTTTGGCAAGATGGGCGTAATGGGTGACAATGCCGTACCCGTGATTGATCTTAAGAAAACGGCCAAACCCTCCGTTAAACCGGGAATAGCTCACAACACCCGATGCAGGTGCAATAATCGGCGTACCCGGCCGCGCGGCGATATCAATCCCGTTGTGATTTTGGAGGCGCCCCGAAAAAGGAGACACCCGCTTTCCAAAAGTGGAAGTCAGCCAGCCGGAAGTCGGCCAGATGGATGGTGTGGATGCCCACATGGATTGTCGATCTTGAACAACTTCTTCTAACTCCTGATAACTTTTTTCCTGCTCAATGACGCGGGACTGGAGTGATTCCAGTTCCCGCTGCATCAAGTCTTCCTGGGAGCCCCCTGATTGAAGGGCTTTATGCTCTTCCGAGCCGCCGACCCCCAAGGTGCTCATGCTTCCCTTTGGTGGTCCGATATCAGTCATGACCCGGAGTTTCCGGTCAAACTCGACCAGCCGGACTACCTGATTTTTAAGATCCTCAATGGTTCCTGAAAATGTTTGTATTTGGATTTTCTGCGCTTTATTCTCCGCCCGCAGTGGGCCAAGGTCCTTGACCTCTTGAAACATTTTATAGAACTGCACGGAAAAAACGGCCAGGGCGAGTGAAAAAACAAGCGTCGCCCCGATGAGAAATTTCAGCAACCCTTTGTTTAAAGAAAAACGGCGAGGTTCTGAAGTGTTAGACCCTGAGAAAACGACGATTGTGTACGAGTTATTCGATTTTTCCATTCCTATGCTCCGAACATCATGGCAACGCGTGTCAACAGGCACCTCTTTCCGCTCAAGGGAAAGGGACTTAGCAGATCATTGCTGAAAACGCATCGTTTGCCATTTTTTAAATCGTATCTTTAATTATGGCCTCACCCTCATTTGTGGTGGGCGCGGCCAGAATCGAACTGGCATGAGGTTGCCCCCGGCAGTTTTTGAGACTGCTGCGTCTACCAATTCCGCCACGCGCCCAAGGAAGGCCCTCTTCTATCACATCTTTCGTATTTAATCAAGATTTCACGCCTGCGAGATATCGAACTCTGATGGGCCTCAGCGGTTAAAATGACCTCTCCTCATATAAAGGTACACCAGGACAAGGAAACTCACAACCAGGAAAATCGTCCTGATGTTGTGCGGCGGCGGGAGCCTGATTAAATTCACGAGTGCGCTGATAATGCCATAGATCGTAAACCCCATAAAAAGGTGATAAGACCACCGCCGGGCTAAAATCACACCATATCCGATAATAAAATGGATCACGGGGAAGACGAGATTGAGATACCATCCGAGTGGTCCCTCCAGCTTCATACCGAAAACAGGCAGTCTGTAATCTGGATTGGCGATGATTAAATAGGTGTCCATGATGCCGGAAATAACCATGACAATCCCCAGAACCATTAGGTCATAAGGGACAGGTTTTGTTGCGCGTGACTTTTCTTTTGAGGTAATCTCCAGCTCCGGCACAATGCCCTCTCACAAATACGGCCCTTAAACTGGGAGTATAGTTGACTAAAACCCCATTGATAAAGCCCAAACTTCTCCCTTGATGAACAATGCTCTTGCCGCGCGGCGCCGTGACGCGGTTTTTTTGTTGGCGTATCCAAAAAAATGTGCATCCAGGCTCGCGATATGGATTACGCAGGACAGACAACTTGATCTCCCGTCTCGGTAGAGAATCCGTTTTCCCCAATCCCGAGAAGGCCGCCGAAAACGGGCTTCTTGCCTATGGCGGGGATTTGAATCCGGAGCGCTTGCTGGCGGCCTATGCCCAGGGGATTTTCCCATGGCCACACGGGGATGACTGGCCGCTTCTCTGGTTTTCGCCAAGCCCTCGTACGGTGCTCCTGCCTCACCATTATCGCTTTGGCCGCAGCATGCAAAGAGTCATGAAAAAGCATGCCTTTGATTTGCGATGTGACACCGCGTTTATTCAGGTGATTCGCGCCTGCGCCCTCATAAAAAGAAAGGGAGACCCAGGCACGTGGATCACCCCGGAGATGATCCACGCCTACTGCCGCCTGCATCAAATGGGGTACGCCCACTCGGTTGAAACCTGGCAAAATGGCGCATTGGTCGGCGGGCTTTACGGGGTCTCTCTCGGCGGAGCATTTTTCGGGGAATCCATGTTCACGCATGCGAACAATGCCTCAAAGGTGGCGATGATCACCCTGCTTGAGCGCCTGCGTTTGTGGGGGTTCCATTTTGTCGATTGCCAAATGTATTCGGAGCTTGCGGGCCGTTTAGGCGCCGTTCAATGGGATCGAAGCACCTTTCTTTCGGCGCTCAGAAAAGCCGTGCAATTTCCGACACGGCGGGGAAGCTGGACGAGTGAATTTAAAACGCGTTAAGGCGTTTATTTGCCGCGCATTTCAGGAGGCATGGATATTTTTTTATAATCGGAGGGGACTTCAAAAAGACCGGGATCGAGTTTTTTGACTTTGATATTTGCCAGTTGCAGTAAGAGGTGTTCGTTATTGTTGAAGAATTCCTGTCGAATGGGCGCATTTTCAAACTCAATGGCTTCCCAAACCAGCCCGGTCTTTCTCGAGCCATCTTCCTCTTTCCAGGATAATTTAAATTTATTGGTCATAATGCCCGCAACAGGTTCCTTTGTGAGGAAGGTTTTCTCATAGCCCTTCTTCATCTCGGGAGAGGCCCCGCCGGGTCCCGCCGGTCCGCCAATCGATTCCATGTACATTTTTTCGTCCGGCATCAAGGTCCAGAAAACGGGCTTAGGCTTATCTCCACGGGAAATGTTGATCGAGCGCCGTCCCGCAATCATCACTTCCATGCGAAGCTTCTTTTTCTGCGAGAAAATTCGCGCTGAAAAAATACGCGGATTCGCGCCGATTTCACCTTGAGAAATCGTGACAAACTGGTCCGCAATGTAGTCCGCAAAAGAGAGGCGGGGGACAATGATGGATACAAGTATCAAAATAAAAATAAATTGTGTCTTGCCGGTGTTCATTAGATGCGTCCTTAAAATTCTAAAAAAAGAACTATAGCATTTCCCTGATGAGCCGGGCAATCTCTCCGTAGGGGGCTTGATAAATTGACATCCACGAATTACTTTTTTAGAATGATTGTCTCTTTATCGTGGCCTGTGGATACAGGTCTATTTTCGTGAATGAAATAAAACCGATACCAAATTAAGAAGGAGAGCGCATGGGAAACGCAATTGATGTCACGAGTCAAACCTGGCAGCAGGAAGTCATCCAGTCTTCGACGCCGGTGATGGTCGATTTTTGGGCCTCATGGTGCGGCCCGTGCAAAATGATCGCACCGACGATTGAGGAGCTCGCCGGAGAATATCAGGGACAAATGAAGGTCTGCAAGCTCAATACAGACGAAAACCCGGACATTGCGAGCCAGCACCAGATCATGGGTATTCCCTCGCTGCTCTTTTTTAATGAAGGAAAGCTGGTTGATAAAATCGTTGGCGCCGCATCCAAAAAACAATTCAAAGAAAAGATCGACGCTATTCTCTCCCAATAACGGATCCTGAAATCCCATGTTGAGAGAACTTCGGATCAAGAACTACGCACTTATTGACGAAGCGGCTCTCACGTTATCGGAAGGCTTTAATGTCATCACCGGTGAAACCGGCGCGGGCAAATCCATTTTAATCGGCGCGCTCTCCCTGATCCTGGGAGAGCGTTCCTTTTTGGAGGGCGTTCGCTGCGGCGCGAGTGAAGCCCTGCTTGAAGCCGCCTTTGATCCCCTTCCGCCGGAGGCCCCGGTTGAGACAGACCGTCGGGACGAAGACGACGACGAAATTCTGCTCATCAAGCGCATTATCAGCAAAACAGGTAAGAATCGTGCCTACTTCAATGGCGGCATGGCCACCCTCGCCATGTTGAAGGATGCGGGCCAGCGTCTGGTGGAGGTCCACGGACAGCAGGGGCAACACCGCTTGACGCAACCGGACTGGCAGCGAACCCTTTTGGATAATTTTGGAGGTTTGACGCCCCTGCGCCGGGATTATCAAAAGACTTATCAGGAGTGGTTCGCACTCAAAAAGGAACGGGACGATCTTGTTCAACAAATTTCGAACTCAAATAATCAGACAAAACGGCTTTCGGTTGAATTAGCCGAGATTCGAGACGCCAGGCTGAGCAGCGAGGAAGAGACTGAATTGGAGCGCGAAGAGCGCACCCTGAAACAATGGGAGCGGATGCTTTCGGCGGTTCAAACAGCGCAGACGGGTCTGACGGAAGAAGGCGGCGTTTTAAGCCGCCTGGATAATATCAGCCATGCACTTCAGGATTTAAATACCATCACTCGGGACGCGGACGGTGAAGCCGCGCTTTGCGGCGAAGCGGAAATTCAACTGAAGGAATTGGCGAACCTGCTCCGCGCGCGGACACAGGAAGAGGCGTACTTCCCGGATCGCCTGGAGGCGGTCTCGTCCCGGCTGTTTCTCATTCAGCAGCTCAAACGAAAATATCAACGCACCGTGCCGGAGCTTCTGGCCTATCAACAGGAGCTTGAAGAAATACTCTCCGGTCATTCGGAAGACGTGCTTCGGTTGAAAGAGGTGGAAGAGTGGCTGGTGACGATTGAAAAAACATTGACGGCCAACGCAAAAGCCTTGAGTCAGGGTCGTGCTGAAAAGGGGCTTCAGCTACAAGCGCGGGTCAAAGGCGAATTGGCGGGGCTGGGCATGGCCAAGACGGATTTCTCCATCGTACTTCAAAGAATAGAGCCTGCACCGGAAGGTATGGATCAGGTCGCGTTTTTAATCGCGCTTCCCGGCGAGGCCCCGCGAGGCTTGTCGAAAATCGCATCCGGTGGCGAGCTCTCCCGTATCATGCTGGCCTTAAAGGTGGTGCTGGCCGAGGTGGATCCCGTGCCGACCTTTGTTTTTGACGAAGTGGATGCCGGTGTTGGCGGCGGCATCGCCGAGCGGGTCGGAAGGCGGTTGTTCTCCCTGTCCAAGCGGCATCAAGTCCTCTGCATCACGCATTTGCCTCAGATTGCGTCGCTGGCGGATCATCACTATTTTGTGGAGAAAAAAACGGCGGGCGACCGCATTGTCACCACCATTCGAGAGTTGTCCTATGAAGAGCGCGTTGAGGAGTTGGCGCGCATGCTGGGCGGCGTGACGATTACCGATCTCACACGCCGCCACGCGGAAGAAATGATCGGCGCGCGCTAGCGGCGCATCTCTACGAAAACCCCGTTTATTCGAGAGGAGCCCATGCCAAATAAGCCCATCGTTTTTTTAACACGTGTTCTGCCCAAGCCTGTGATGGAGCGCCTCCAATCTGCGTTTGACTTACGCTTCGATCCGTCCGATGTCCCCCATGACAAAGCCCAAATTCTGGAGGGCGTGAAACGTGCCGACGGTCTCATCGCCATGCTGAGCGATCCCATCGGCCGGGAGGTCCTCGATACCGGCGTGCATTTGAAAATCGTGGCGAACTACGCCGTGGGCTACAACAACATCGACCTTGAGGCGGCGAAGGCGCATCGTGTCGCTGTCACCAACACGCCGGGCGTTTTGACCGAAACGACAGCGGATTTGACCTGGGCCCTTCTCATGACAGTGGCGCGGCGGATTTTGGAGGCGGATCAATGGGTGAAGGCCGGACGATGGACGGGCTGGGCCCCAACGGAGTTTATGGGGATGGATGTGTTCGGCAAGACCCTCGGCCTGGTCGGACTGGGGCGGATCGGTCAGGCCGTCGCACGCCGCGCCGCCGGGTTTAACATGAATGTCGTTTATTTCAGTCGCCGTCGGCTGCCCGAAGCCGTGGAACGGGAATTGGGTGTGAGTTACCTTCCCCTGACCGAAGTCCTCAAAAGCTCCGACTATGTATCCTTCCACCTTCCCTTGAATGAGGCTTCCCATCACCTCATCGGCGAGTCCGAACTACGGCGGATGAAGCCGTCCGCGTTTTTGATCAATACCTCCCGCGGGCCGATCGTGGACGAAAAAGCGCTCTGCGCGGTCTTGGCGGAGCACCGCATCGCCGGCGCGGGACTCGATGTATATGAGGCGGAGCCTGTGGTTTCACCCCAGTTGCTTCAATTGAGCAACGTTGTTACCTTGCCGCACATTGGATCGGCCTCTTTCGAAACCCGGGTTCAAATGGGCCTCATGGTGATGGAGAATCTATCGGCGGTATTTCAAGGCCGCACGCCGCCCAATGTGGTAGAATCATAGGCAGTCCGGGCACTGATTTCGGATGGTCCGGGTTCTTTGGTTTTTTCGAAGCGCAAGAGGGCAATATGTCGAAAAGCGTCCTCACTTTTTTTCTTACGGCGATATATCTCCTGACCCCCGCCCTCGCGGCACATGCGGAAAAGCCCCTTCCGCCGGTTCAAATCGGGTTTCAGCAAAACGATCTTTCCGAAGATGAAACGGAAATCACCTTGTCCGCCCGGGTTTTCTCGGATACCGAGTTGCTCACACTGGTGATCGACCTGCCCCTTGAGGTTTTTCTGATTGAGGGGGAACTCGCATGGGAGGGGCCGCTTCGAGCGGGGGCGGAGCAACACATCAAAATCAAGGTCATCAACAGCGGCGGCCTGCATACGGAGATCCAGGGCTTGGCCGAAGTGCGGCTCAAAGACGGGACGATGTTCGTGCAGAAGTCTCTCTTCGTCATGTCCGCTTTATCGGAAGGAACCGTGAAGCCGGTGCCGCCCCTGAGGCATAAGGGCAACGGCGGAACGACACTTGAGTTCAGGGGGGAGTGACCTCATGCGGAGGGCCTTTCAAGACGCAGTGTGGATCGTCGGCCTCTGTGCACTGGCCGGATGCAGCGGCGGCAACGGCGACAGCCCTCCCCCGCCTTTGCAAAGCAGCAGTAAAATCACGATTGCGCCTGCCGGTCCGCTGAATTTGGCGGCGGGAGGAGAGGGTGTTCAGCTTTCCGCGACTTTGACCCTGCCGTCCGGAGCGGTGGACAAAACGGCGGTGTTTACATGGAAATCCGGTGACAATGCCATCGTGAGCGTAACCTCCCAGGGTTTCGTAACCGGGCTGAAAGTTGGTGTCGCGTCCGTCACGGCCGTCTCCGGAACCACGGCGGGTGGCATCACGATCGGCGTCGTGGGTACCGCGATGGGCGCGAAGACGCTCACGCTTTCCGGAAACGCGGACTACGAAGACCGGACATTTGGGCCAAACGGCTTCACGGGGGCGTTAAATGCAACACCGATACGACAGGCCGTCGTCGAGGCGGTTGCCATTGACGGATTTCAGGTAATCGGTGCAACCACCAGCGACGCCAACGGGGATTTCGCCTTGACGGTCGATAACAGTACGCGTCGTGGCGGCGTCTATTTACGCGTGGTCAGTAAAACAGACACGGCCCAAAAGACAAAGATCCATATCAAGGACAACGCGGTGGATCAAAATTTCCTGTCTTTCGCCTCAAAAAGCATGGACGACAGCTTGTCCGATCCTTTTTCCGCGACGCAAAATATACTGGCCACGGCGGCATCCAAAATCGGCGGGGCCTTCAATATTCTGGCTGTATTGGTGGACGCCAGCGAATTCGTGCAGGCCGTCGGCTCCTGCCCCTCCTCGCCTTACCCGGACTGCGTCCCGCCCCTGGTTACGGTGTACTGGGAGCCGGGCAGCGCGGAGGGTACCTTTTACGATACGACGGCGGACGCCA
>JBHHXB010000023.1:0-19253 GCA_046756825.1 Nitrospiria bacterium
GGATGTCGAGGACATTTTTTTTTGTGACTTTGATTTCGGGTAAAGTTTTTGGTGTACGTTTTAGCTGTGTTTGAAGCCCTTCGATGTGATTTTCGTAAATATGCGCATCTCCCAGTGTGTGTGTGAAAACACCGGGGCGCAGGCCGCATTCCTGGGCGACGAGCGTCAATAAAAGGGCGTAACTTGCGATATTGAAGGGGACGCCGAGGGCGACATCCGCCGAACGCTGATAGAGCTGACAGTCGAGCCGTCCGCCGATGACATAGAATTGAAAAAAGGCGTGGCAGGGCGGCAGGGCCATTTGGTCGATGTCGGCGACGTTCCAGGCACTGACGATGATGCGGCGGGAGTCGGGCCGGGTTTTGATCTGTTCAATGGCATTCTGAATTTGATCCACATGGGTTTTTTGATAGCCTTGCGTCTTCTCGTCCCAAATAAATTTTTCCCACTTTCGCCATTGATAGCCGTAAATCGGCCCCAGTTCTCCGGCCTCGTCGGCCCAGGCATTCCAAATGGGCGTATGCGTCTTCAAGTCTTCATTGATATTCGTGGACCCTTTTAAAAACCAGAGCAATTCACGGACGACGGCGGGAAAGAGCACTTTTTTCGTCGTTAAAAGCGGGAAACCGTCGCGCAGGTCGTAGCGGCTTTGGCAGCCGAAGATTGAAAGCGTGCCCGTCCCGGTCCGGTCGGATTTTTTTTCGCCGTGTTCGAGAATCTGTCTGACCAAGTCCAAATATTGTTTCATCGGATCTCTTTTTTGTGAGAAGGCGGTATAATCAGATTTTGGTCCTGTTGCTTTATGTACGCTACGAAGTATCAGTATCATCGTTACGATGTCAAGCCAGCGGGCTAAAGAAAACCGGGGGAATGTCCGATGAAGCGTGTAGGGTGGTGGTTCGTAAAAAATCAGGTCTTGCCGATGACCGTCGGAGGCTCTTGTTTAGCCGTGATATTTTGGAGGTTTTATGATTAGGAAGGTGTTGATCGTGGACGACTCACCCATCGCCATCCGGATTTTGAAGGCCTGTCTGCCGAGCGGATTTGATGCGGCATGCTTCGAAGCCAGGGACGGCGCGGAGGGGGTTGCGTGTTTTAAAAAAATCAAACCTGATTTGACCTTTCTTGATTTGACGATGCCGGTGATGGACGGGTTTGAAGCCCTTGAAGAAATGATGAAAATAGATCAAAATGCGGTGGTGATTATCGTTTCCGCGGATATCCAGAAAAAGGTTTTTGAAAAGGTGGCCTCCATGGGGGCGTTCTTGATGCTTCACAAGCCCCCGTCAAAGGAGGTGATTCAGTCGGCGATTGAGAAGGCGACGGCACAAATACGAGAGGTCAGGGTGTGATGACCGGGGTTCAGGGCGGTTTGAGTACTTTTTCGGAGGAGGAGCAGGGTATTTTGCAGGAGGTGATGAACATCTCTTTTGGCAAGGCGGTCTCCGAATTATCTGAAATCATTGATGCCTTTATTACCCTGGGTGTCCCTGATGTGTGTTTGGTGCCCAGCGAGGATTTTCAGGATTATCTGACGCATCAGATTCATATCGCGCATCCCTACCACGGAATTGAGCAGAGTTTTTCGGGAAAGTTGAACGGTCATGTCTTCATGGTTTTTCCCGAAGGTTCTGAAAAGCGTCTGGCGGCTCTTTTGGGGGATCAAAGCCGGGACATGGTTTTTGAGGAAGCGGAGCGTTTGGAAAAAGAGGCCCTCATCGAAATTGGAAATATCCTCATGGGGGCCTGTGTCGGAAAGCTTGTCACCGTGCTGAACGAAACGGTTTCTTTTTCCCCGCCGCGCCTGGAAATGGCGTGGTCCCCCTCATGGCAGATGCCCTTGAATTTTATTCGCAAGGAAGGGGCGGTCCTTTCCGTCAAAACGCAGTTCGATTTTTTAGAGAAGGAGATCAACGGGTATTTCTTTCTCATTACAAACGAAGCGTCCATCCCCTGGTTTAAAAAGGCCCTTTCTTCATTTTTGGAGCAGTTTTAATGGACGCTGTCCCTCAAGTATTGGATGCGGTTGATACGGGCATTGTGGTTTTCGACCGGGATTTCAGGGTGTCTCACTGGAATCACTGGATGGCGACCCGGACCTGTCTTGGGCGGAAGGAAGTGCTCGGACGGTCTCTTTTCGATTTTTATCCCAGGCTCAAGAACCGGCGGTTTTTAAGAAATTGCAAGTCGGTGTTTTCCTTTGGAAACCTGGCCTTTTTCCCGCAAGACCCTTATCGCTACCTGTTCCCGATGAAGCCCCTCGGTCTGTTTCAATCCGAGTTTGAATGGATGCAGCAGAGCTGCACGATTGGGCCGATTCGTAGCGAACAAGGGGAGATCACGCATCTCTTTGTGTCAGTGCGGGACATGACGGAAGTGGCGGCCTATCAGGAGAAATTGCTGCAACTGACCCGGCGTGATCCCTTGACCGGGATTTTCAATCGGCGGCTCTTGAAACAATTCATCGAGGAAGAGCTGTATCGTTTCAAGCGGTACAAGCGGCCTTTCAGTGTGGTCATGGTGGATATTGATCATTTCAAGGAAGTCAATGATCAGTATGGCCATCTTTTTGGCGACGAAGCACTGAAGGTCATTGCGGCGGCGATGGAATCCTGTATGAGAAAAGTCAGTCGTCTTGCGCGCTACGGCGGAGAGGAATTCTGCTGTGTGTTGCCGGAAACCGATGCAAACGGAGCGGAAGCCCTCGCGGAAAAACTCAGGAGTCTGATTGAGGCCTTGAAATTTTTTTCGGATCAAAAACCCGTCAAGATTACCGCCAGTTTCGGCGTGGTCACGGTGGCAGACGATATGGATGGATTCGACGCTGTTTTAAAGATGGCGGATCAAGCCCTCTACAAGGCAAAAAGCAGGGGGCGAAACCAGGTTGTGATCGCCCCTTAAAAGAATCACCCCACGCGCAATGCACAGCCCATTCGGGCCGTTATTATTCCATCGAAAATAATATTTGAATTGTTAGCTTCCGGAGCCGGGGCTTTGCTACGAGGCCCGCTTCAGCACGCGGTTGCCTTGTGTGGTTTTTGTCCGTTTTTTATGCCAGGTCACCAGCAAGGAACTTGCGATAAACCAGGAGGAATAGGTGCCCATGAGGATGCCCAGGATGACGGCCAGGGCAAAATCGTGAATGACTTCCCCGCCAAAAAGAAAGAGCGCAACGACGGCGAGAAAGGTGGTTACACTGGTAATCAGGGTTCGGGAGAGGTTGTCGTTGATGGAGCGGTTGATGACTGCGTCAAAGGTTTCTTTTTTTCGTCGTTTGAGGTTTTCACGGATGCGGTCGAAAATGACGACGGTATCGTTAAGTGAATACCCCGCGATGGTGAGCAGGGCGGTGACGACCAGGAGCGTGATTTCAATATTCAGGACGTAGAAAATCCCGAGGACCACTAAGACGTCGTGAAAGGTGGCGATGGCGGCGGCGATGCCGAATCGGAACTCAAAGCGAAATGCGATATAGGTGATGATGAGCACGAGGGAGAATAGAATGGCGTTCATGGCATCGCTCTGCAGTTTTTTCCCGATCGTAGGCCCGATTTCCGTGCTACTTTCGACAACAAAATTATTTCCGGAAAAGGACGACGAGAAAATGTCGCTGATCTTCGTCCGAATGTTGGTTTTGTCAATTTCCTGACGCTTAAGACGAATGATGAGCTTGTTTTCCGAGGAAATTTCCTGGAGTGCGGCATTGTTCAAACCGCCGGATTCGAGCGCTTTTCTTGCCGCGTTAATCTGGATGGGCTGATCAAATTTGAGCTGAACGGCCGCGCCCCCCGCGAAGTCAATGCCCAGATTCCCCGAACCTCTGGAAATCTGCAACAAGGCGATGAGGCCGATCACTACTAATACTGCGGAAAGGATGAAACACTGCTTGCGTTTCCCGATGAAGTCGATGTTTGTCTTTTTGATAAAGGTGAGCATGGTGATCCTTATCTAAAATAAAATGTTCAGACGCTCAGTGTTTCGAGTCGCTTCCGGCCGTTTAAATAATCATAAACCACTTTTGTCGCCACCAGCGCGGTGAACAGATTGATGGTGATGCCGAGGCCCAGGGTCACGGCGAAGCCTCTCACGGGCCCCGTGCCGAACATAAAGAGTGCCATTGCCGTGATCAGCGTGGTGACGTTGGAGTCAAAAATAGAGGTAAAAGCCTTTTCGTAGCCTGCGTCAATGGCCAGACGCACCGGCCGTCCCGCGCGGAGTTCCTCCCGGATACGCTCCAGAATCAGCACGTTCGCGTCCACCGCCATGCCGATAGCCAGGATGATGCCCGCAATGCCGGGGAGGGTCAGTGTGGCGTTTAAGGTGGCGAGCGCGCCGATGAGCAGAATGACATTCATACACATAGCCGCGACCGCCAGTGCACCGGAAAGCCGGTAATAGATAAGCATGAAGCTGACCACAAGCAGGGTGCTGATCAAGCCCGCGATCCAGCCCTTGCGGATGGAATCGCTTCCCAGCGAGGGGCCGACCGTGACGTTTTGAAGGACTTTGACCGGGGCCGGCAGCGCGCCGGCACGCAGGATGATAGCGAGGTCGCTGGCCTCCTGATGAGTAAAGTTCCCGCTGATTTGCGCACGCCCACCCGATATTTTTTCATTGATGTTGGGCGCGGAATAGATGTTGTCGTCGAGTACGATGGCGAGCCGGCGGTTCACATTTTCCCCGGTGACCTTTTCAAAAAGCCGCGCCCCTTCACCATTAAAGTTAATAGACACATAGGGGTCGTTGAATTCCCCGATGGATACCCGCGCATCAGTCAAAAGATCACCGGCCATGACGGTCGCCTTTTTAACGAGAAAGGGGATTTTAAAGGCTTCACCGGTTTCTTCGTTACTCGTGCGCTGAAAGAGGATTTCGTTGCCTTCTCCAACGCGATCCTTGAAGTTGTCAATCAGCTCCTTTTCTTTTCCGACATCAATCCGGCCCGGGAATTCGCCGAGGATGGGATTGGATTCGTCCAGCAGCTTGAACTCCAGAAGCGCGGTTTTTCCGATGAGGGCCATGGCGCGGTCGGGATCATTGATGCCGGGAAGCTGGATTAAAATCTGATTTTCGCCCAGCTTCTGAATCAGGGGCTCGGCGACGCCGAACTCATCGACCCGGTTTCGGATGGTTTCCAGAGCCTGAAGGGTGGAGGTGGTTAAAATCCGGTTTTTCTCGGACTCCCTTAAAGTCAGCACCTTGTTCCCGCCGCCTTCCTCCTTCGTGACCAGGTTCGGAAAGTCATCGTCCAGTATCTCGCGGACGGTCTCGGTTTGTCCGCCGGGAAAGGAGAGATGAATGAGGCGTTCCTCCCGTTTCACAGAGGCGTCTTCAATTTCCTTGTCTTTCAGGACCGCGCCCAGAGAGGCGGCCGTGCGCTCAATGCTGTTGTCCACGGCCTTTTCGACCTCGACTTCGAGGACAAGGTGCATGCCGCCGCGAAGATCCAGCCCGAGCGAAACCCCTTTGTCCGGGAAGATCTTTCCCCACCACGCGGGCAGAACCGAATAGATCGGCGTCGAGGGCAATAAAAAGAGAACCGCGATAATGAGAAAAACAAGGATGGTGATGAATCGCCCCTTGATGCCTTTTTTCATGGTGTAGCGCTCCTACTTATCTGAATCGTCGTCTTTGAGTTCTTCGATGTTGGCCCGCACGACCTTCACGCGAACCCCTTCGGCGATTTGAATAGTGATAATCTTGGGGCCGAGGTTGGTGACTGTGCCGATCAGTCCGCCCGAGGTGATGACCTTGTCCCCTTTTTTCAGGGCCTCCACCATTTCCCGCCGCTCTTTTGCTTTTTTCTGCTGGGGTTTAATCAGAAGGAAGTAGAAGACGATGAAAATGAGGATGAACGGCAAAAATGAAACGATGGGGTTCAACTGGGGCGCGGCCGCCGCGCCGCCTCCGTCCTGCGCCCATGCGATTGAGACTAAAAATCCAAACAAAACAACCTCCTATGTAAACTCATCCGCTTAAATGCCCCGCGCCCGGTTATGGTAAAAATGATGACGGAATTGATCGAGTGACTGTTGCTCAATGGCGTTCCGAAGCCCGGACATTAACGAAAGATAATAATATAAATTGTGTAAAGTATTCAAGCGCATCGCCAGCAGTTCCTTTGCCGTGAACAGATGCCGGAGATAGGCTCGGGAAAAGTGACGACAGGTGTAGCAGCGGCAGTCCGGGTCGAGGGGAAGATCATCGTCCTTGTAGCGCGCGTTTTTGATATGGACTTCCCCCCGCGACGTAAAAAGGATGCCCGTCCGGGCGTGCCTTGTGGGAAGAACGCAGTCAAAAAGGTCGATACCGCGAAAGACCGCCTCCACCAGATCACCCGGCGTGCCCACGCCCATGAGGTAGCGGGGCTTGTCCTCCGGGATCAGAGGGACAACCCCTTCCAGGACCTTAAGCATTTCTTCCTGGGGTTCTCCGACGGAAAGCCCGCCGACGGCATAGCCGTCGAAGGCCAGCGGTAACAATTCTTCAATCCCGCGCTTCCTGAGATCGGGATAACAGCCGCCTTGAATGATGCCGTATAAAAACTGGTCTTTGCGGTGATGGGCGGACATGGAGCGGGCGGCCCAGCGAAGCGTCCGTTCGAGGGAGGCCGCCGCCCTGTCGTAATCCGCCGGATATTCCAGACATTCGTCGAAGGCCATGATGATGTCGGCGCCCAGGGCCGCCTCGATTTCAATTGCCTTTTCGGGACTGACGAAGTGACGTGAGCCGTCGATGTGGGATTGAAAATCGACACCCTCTTCCGTGATTTTGGACAGGGCGTTCAGACTGAAGACCTGATAGCCGCCGCTGTCGGTGAGAATGGGGCGATCCCAGGCCATGAAGCCGTGCAGTCCGCCCCGCTTTTTCACGAAAATGTGACCCGGCCTCAGGTAGAGATGATAGGCGTTGCACAGAATCATTTCCGCCCCGATGTCTTTCAGGTCCGCCGGGGTCATGCCTTTTACCGTGCCCGCCGTGCCGACGGCCATGAAGGCGGGGGTTTCGACCATGCCGTGCGCAGTGGTGAGCCGCCCTCTTCGGGCAAGGCTGTTCGGGATGCCGGACAGAACTTTAAAGTGCGGATTCGACTCGGGCTTCGGGGCGGTTTTTGAGGAAGACGGCGCTTGTCGCGGCATGGCTTGACTTACATTTCCTCGGGCGCGCTGATGCCTAGAATTCGGAGGCCGTTTTGAAGCACGATGCGAATCGCTGCAATCAGCACGAGCCGGGCCTTCGTGAGGGCCTCGTCTTCCGTCAGAACACGGCAGCTAAAATAATAGCGATGCAGCATGCCCGCCAGATTTTGCAAATAAAACGTAAGACGGTGGGGCTCCATCGCATCCGCCGCGGACTGAATCAATTCCGGGTAGCGGGACAATTCACGGATGATGGCCAGCTCTTCGGGCAGCTCCAGCGGCCTCAGGGTGTTTAAATCCGCCTGTTGAATGACGGCTTCGACGTCCCAGCCCTGGGCCTTCGCTACGCGCAGGATGCTGCACAGACGGGCATGCGCGTATTGGACGTAAAACACCGGATTTTCGTTTGTCGCCTTTTTCGCCAGTTCCAAATCAAAGTCAAGCGTGGTATCCGAACGGCGCATGAGGAAGAAGAAGCGTGTCGCGTCCACCCCGACTTCATCCATCACCTCCCGGAGCGTCACAAAGGTGCCCGCGCGCTTGGACATCTTCACCGGTGTTCCGTCCCGAAGGAGGTTGACCAGTTGATGAATCAAAATCGTCAGACTCTCAGGTTTGTGCCCCAGGGCTTGAGTGGCGGCCTTGATGCGGTTCACGTAGCCGTGATGATCGGCCCCCCAAATATCAATCAGCCGGTCATAGCCCCGCTCGAATTTATTACGATGGTAGGCAATGTCGGAGGCGAAATAGGTTTTCTGGCCGTTGCCGCGCACGACAACGCGGTCCTTGTCGTCGCCGAAGGGCGTGGTGCGAACCCATTGGGCGCCCTCTTGTTCGTACAACATTTTTTGGGACTTTAAAAAATCCAGGGCGGTGGTGACCTCGTTTTGATCATCGAGGGTCTTTTCGGAAAACCAACGGTCGAAGTCGATACCGAAATCATGCAGGTCGCGTCGAATCCAGTCTGAAATTGTTTCCAAACTGTACTGCGTAAAAAGTGACAAGTGGGCTGTTTCGGGGTCGTGCAGGTAGCGGTCGCCGTCCCGCTTTTTCAGGGCCTCGGCGATTTCGATGATGTAGTCACCCTGGTAGCCGCCTTCGGGCAGCGCCGTGGCTTCGCCGAAAAGCGCGCGGTAGCGTGCATAGGTCGAGCGGCCCAAAAGATTTATTTGGGCACCGATGTCGTTTAAGTAGTATTCGCGATTCACTGTATGGCCCCCCGCTTCGAGGAGGCGGGCGAGGGCGTCGCCGAGCGCGGCGGCGCGGCCGCTCGCGACGTGCAGCGGGCCTGTCGGGTTGGCGCTGACAAATTCGATAAGGACCTTTTCCTTGACTGGCGCGGACCATGTCCCGAAATTCGACTGCTGATCATGTATGGTGAGCAGTGCGCGTCGCCAGAAATCGTTTGTTAAAAAGAAATTGATATAGCCGGGTCCGGCAATTTCGATTTTTTGAACCCAGGGTGTTTTGTTTTCCAAGACCGAAACCAGGGCGGCGGCGATGTCACGGGGCGGTATTTTTTCAATTTTGGCGAGGGATAAGGCCAGCGTCGTCGCGAAATCGCCCTGACCTTCGTGTTTCGGGACTTCCAGTACAATCCGGGGTATCTCTTTTCCCGAAAAGCGCCCGTCGGCACGGCAGGTATCGACCGCGTTTTTAAGGAGACGAACAAAGGCCGCCTTTCCTAAAATATCCTCTTGATTCAAGTCGTTTCCTAATATGAATAAGGGCTGAGAAAAAGAAACGAATCATTATAGGTTCTTTCTCGCGGATGTCAAATCAAATGCTATGAGCTGCGCCCTGGTACGAATAAAAATGGATTTACGCGTGCGATTTCTATAAAATACCGTGCCTTCTTTTGCGTTTTGCGGTAAGGTGCTTTTTGTAGTAAATTTTAGATGAAACAGGAAGATTATCCATGCGGTTCGTCCCATGAAACAATACCTTGAGCTTTTGAAGAACGCGGGGTTTTCCGCCTTTCTGTGCACACAGTTTCTCGGCGCATTTAATGACAATGTCTTCAAAATTGTGATTTCGATGCTGGCGATTAAAAACAACGCGGAGACGAGCGGCGTGTATATTTCCTTGATCGGGGCGATCTTCATGGTTCCTTTTTTCTTTTTTTCAGGCTACGCCGGGTATGCCGCTGATCGGTTTAATAAACGCTCGATTCTGGTTTGGACAAAATTTGTTGAGCTGGTTGCCATGATGCTGGCCTATTTTTCTTTTCTCGCCGGTCGGATCGAGTGGATGCTGGCCGTACTCTTTCTCATGGCCCTGCAAACCACCTTTTTCAGCACGGCGAAGTACGGCATCCTGCCCGAAATGTTGCCCGACAAAGACCTGTCCCGCGCCAATGGCCTGGTTGAAATGAGCACCTTCTTCGCTATTATTCTCGGCACCGCCGCAGGCGGCTTGATGTTTTCGGCGTGGCAAGGGCATTTAGGCACGGTGGGATGGGTGCTGGTCGGAGTGGCCTTGGTGGGCTATGCCGGTAGCTTTAAAATCAGCCCCGTGACGGCGGCTAAAAGGCCGGTCCGCTTTCAGCTTAATCCCTGGGCGGAAGTCGGGCGCGGCATGAAACGGCTTTCCCAAAATCGCATGCTGTGGTCCACGGTGATGGGTATTTCATATTTCGCATTTCTGGGCGCCTTTCTGCAGATGGATTTCCTGCTTTTCGGGAGCGAAGTCATGCATCTTGATGAGTTCTCGATTAGTTTGCTCGGGGCCTTTCTTGCCGTCGGCGTTGGCTTGGGCAGCTTATTGGCCGGACGGCTTTCGGGGGACAAGGTGGAGCTGGGACTCGTGCCCCTGGGTTCCATTGGTATGGGTTTATTTGCATTAAAACTGGCCTTTTCCGGGGATTCTTTTGCGAAAACCGCCTTTGTGCTGGTCTTGCTGGGAACGGCGGGCGGGCTGTTCAGCGTGCCCCTGTACGCCATGCTGCAGCAGCGGAGCGGAAAAACGGAGCGCGGACAATTGATCGGCACCTCTAATTTTCTCATGACGGTCGCCATTCTCTCGGCCTCCGGCTTTCTCTGGCTTTTTCATGATGTCTTTTCCCTTGGGCCGGACACAATCATCATGATCCTCGGTCTCTTTACGCTGGCTATGACACCCTATGTGATGAAGGTGATTCCGCAATATTTGATTCGTTTTTCGCTTTGGATGCTGACGCACACAGTCTTTAAAATCCAGATGCGGGGGCAGGAACATGTGCCTTTTCGTGGCCCGGCCCTGCTGGTGTGTAACCACGTGTCCTACATTGATGGTCTGTTGGTGGGGGCCTGTGTTCAGCGCTTTATCCGCTTTGTCGTGTACCGGGAATTTTTCGAGATCAGGGGTGTGGGCCGGCTTTTGAAAATCATGCGCGCGATTCCGGCGGGTGGAGGACAGAAAGAGGCGGTTGAATCGATGAAGCAGGGCCGAAAAGGCCTGTCGGAAGGGCATGTCGTCTGCATTTTCGCCGAGGGGTCGATCAGTGAAACGGGTGAAATGCTGCCCTTTAAAAAGGGTTTTGAAAGGATGGTCGAAGATATGGATGTGCCGATTATTCCCGTGCACCTGGAGGGTCTGCGGGGCAGTATCTACAGTGCGCGGAAGGGCCGGTTTTGGGGCTGGCCCACGAACCTTTTTCTCCCTGTTTCGGTGACGTTCGGCGCGCCCATGCCCGCGACTGCGAATGCCCGCGAGGTTCGAAAAGTTGTGATGCAGCTCGGCGGCTTGGCTGCCCGGCGACAGCTCTCGTTGAAACCGGAGGTTTAATTACCCAACATGCGTTTGTTTTCGAATAAAGAAAGGGGATAAAGTGATGAAAGATCAGCCAGTGCCGTGCCGCTGCCCCTGGGTGGATTTGTCCAAACCCGATTATGTGGCCTATCACGATTTGGAGTGGGGTGTGCCCGTGCATGATGATCGGGTTTTGTTTGAATTTTTAACACTGGAATCGGCCCAGGCGGGCTTGAGCTGGTACACTGTTTTGAAAAAGAGGGCAAATTATCGCGCGGCCTTTGAGCACTTTGATCCTGAAAAAGTGGCGCGCTACGACGCGGGGCGTGTCGAGGCCCTGCTTAAAAATGAAGGGATTATTCGAAACCGCTTAAAAGTGCTTGCCGCGATTAATAATGCCCGGCGATTTTTGGAAATCCAGGAAGCCTTCGGAAGCTTCGACGACTATATCTGGCGTTTTGTCGGAGGACGGCCGCTGATGCACGATATTCGTGATGAAAACGATTACGCGGCCACGACGAAGGAGTCGGACGCCATGAGCAAGGATCTTAAAGCGCGGGGTTTCAAGTTCGTCGGTTCCACAATTTGCTACGCCCACATGCAAGCGACGGGCATGGTGAATGATCACACCCGCGATTGCTTCCGTCGTGATGAAATTGCAACGGCGGCCCGCCCTACGGTAAAATGAGAAAATTCGAGTGAGGCGGATGAGTCTCTCATACTGGGTGTTGTTGAAAATTGTCTTGCTCGGCCTGATTATTCTTGCGGCCCGGCAGTCGGGGATTTATTTTTGAGGGAACCGGTGAAAATGCTCCGAAAAATCAAAAAAATTCTGAATGCCAAGCCAACTGTCGAAGGCGCGGGCGTGCGTTTGAAACGTGTTTTTGGCAACCCTGAAATGCCGCTGTTTGATCCTTTTTTGCTAATGGATGATTTTCACTCGGACACCCCCGAGGACTATATGGCGGGTTTCCCGATGCATCCCCATCGAGGTATTGAAACCATTACGTACATGATTCATGGCGCGGTCACACACCGCGACAGCATGGGGAACGAGGGCACCATCCACAGCGGGGACATTCAGTGGATGACGGCCGGAAGCGGCGTCATCCACGAAGAGATGCCTCAAAAATCGGCTTCCGAACTCTGGGGCTTTCAGCTTTGGGCCAACCTGCCCGCCGCGCAAAAAATGATGCCGCCGCGTTATCAGGATGTCCCGGCCAAAAAGGTCCCCTCTGTTTTTCCGCAGGAGGGTGTGGAAATCAAGGTGATTTGCGGGGAGGTAAATGGCGTGAAAGGGCCGGTGCGGGAGATCATCACGGAGCCCGAATATCTTGATATCGCCATCCAGCCCCGGACGGTTTTTAAATATGCGGTTCGTCCGGGTGACACAGTCTTTGCTTATGTGATGGCGGGGGAAGCGGTGTTTGGTGACGGCGCGTCTTCTGCCGTGGGACAGGAACACGCGGTTCTTTTTGAGGATGGCGATACGCTTCACATCGCAACGAATGAAGCGTCTGTTCGTTTTTTGCTGGTTTCGGGCAAACCCATCGGAGAGCCGGTGGCCTGGTACGGCCCGATTGTGATGAATACGGATGCGGAAATTAAAACAGCCCTGAAGGAATATCAGTCCGGTACATTTCTCAAATAGCAGCCCTTGCCCTCATCCTCGGGCCGAATTTCCGAAGATCCGAAAATTGACTTTTTGAACATGATTTAATACTTTATGAGGGTTTCCTCCTCTATCTTCCGAGGTGTCAAGGCATGCGGCCGACGAAAATTTTCCTGGTTGAAGGTCACACCCAGCGGGCGGAGCGGATTCAGTCCTGCCTTGCGCGGCGTGGTTTTGATGTGGTCGTCAGTGCCGATCCCGGGGAGAGGGCCATGCGGCGGGCTACTTCAGTCGCGCCTGATCTCATCCTGGCGAATACCTTCCTGGGTAATAATAGAGGGGGGATCGAAACGGCCCGGGAGATCCGTGCCGTGCTGGATCTCCCGATTATCTATTTTAACAGCGGCACGCCCGGAGAGCCGTCTCCCTCCTTTCCCTTAATGGATGGCGAATCCTGTTTTCCACACGCGATGACAGGGAAGGCCTTGCAGGAGGCCATCGAAAAGGCCCTTTTAAAGCAGGTTCTGGTCAAGAAATCCTCAGAGGGCGAGGCGCGGTTTCGAAAGATTTTTGAATGCTCGCAGGATGCGATTTTTATTATCTGTCCCCAAGCCAATCAAATTCGCGAGGTGAATCCGAAGGCCTGCGAAATGTTTGGCTATTCGCGGGAGGAACTCCTTGCTAAGGGCATTCGCGAAATCTATCCGGATCAGGACGCCGTCATGGAGGCCTTTGTCCACGCGGTTTACCGGGACGGGGCGGGATGGACGGATCAATTGACGGGCCGAAAACGGGACGGCTCATCGCTTTTTCTGGAGATTTATGCCTCCCTGATTTATTTGAAGGGAAGTACCTGTATTCTGGCGATGAAGCGGGATATCACCCGGAGAAAACAGGATGAGACGGCGCTGAAGGAAAGCGAGGCGAAGTACCGGACGCTGGTGGAAACGGCGAACGCCGCCATCTTTATTTTTCAGGGCGAGCGGGTGCTTTATGTCAACCGGGTTGCCGAATTGATCTCCGGCTATTCCCGTGATGAGTTGCTCGCCATGCCTTTCTGGGGGATCTTGCATCCCGATTTTCAAGAGCTCGGGAAGGCGCGCGGCTTCGCCCGGCAGCAGGGAGAAGCGGTTCCAAGCGGGTACGAGGTGAACGTGATCCGAAAAAACGGTGAGCACCGATGGGTCGATTTTAATGCATCGGTCATCGAATATCAGGGGCGGCCCGCCGTCATCGGGGTTGCGCATGACATTACGGAGCGGAAACAGGCGGAAGAGCAATTAAAGCTCACGCAGTTCACCCTTGACCGTGCCGCGACGCCGGTTTTCATGATGGAGTTCGATGCCCGATTTTTTTATGTGAATGATGCCGCCTGCCGGTCGCTGGGTTATTCCCGTGAAGAGCTGCTTTCAATGACTGTGCATGACATTAATCCGGATTATCCGCGTGAAGTTTGGCCGGCCTCCTGGGAGCGGCTGAAACGGGAAGGGACCTTCACCGTCGAGGCCCGTCACAAAACAAAGGCGGGAAATGTCTTTCCGGTTGAAGTCAACGCCAACTTTCTTTCCTTTGACGGACGGGAATTTAACTGCGCCTTCGCGCAGGATATCACCCGGAGGAAGGCGGTGGAGCGGAAGCTCCGCCATCAGGCCTATCATGATCCGCTAACCGGATTGGCGAACCGCAAGCTCCTCTTCGAACACCTGACCCAGGCCATCAGCCAGTGCCGGCGGAGCGGGAAGGCGGCGGCGCTCCTCTTTGTCGATTTAGACCGCTTCAAACAGGTGAACGATACCTTCGGGCATCCGATCGGAGACACCATCCTCAAGGAAACAGCGGCGCGCCTGCGGGCCTCTGTCCGGGAGAGCGATACCGTGGCGCGGGTGAGCGGAGACGAGTTTTTGATTCTTTTGCCCGAAATTGCCGACCGGCGCGATATTCTCACGGTTGCAAAGAAGGTGATTGAAAGTTTGTCGGTGTTTCATCTGGATAAACAGGATCGTTTACTGGGGGCCTCCATCGGTATCGCGGTCGCCCCGGATGACGGCGATACGGTGACGGATTTGCTGAAGCATGCGGACATGGCCATGTATCAGGCAAAGGCGGGCGGACGAAGCCGTTACCATTTTTTTAATGAAAGGCTGGAGCAGGAGGTGCAGGCAAAAAACCTCCTCGAATGGGATTTGAAGCGGGCCGTCACACAGGGAGAGCTGGCGCTTCATTATCAGCCGATTGTGGATTTGACGACGCAACAGACCACTTGCGTGGAAGTCATGGTGCGTTGGCATCACCCCCAAAAAGGGCTTGTTTATCCCGACAGCTTTATTCCCCTTGCGGAGGAGTCGGATCTTATTTGCAAGATTGGTGAATGGGTGTTAAGGGCGGCCTGCAGGCAGGCCAGGGCGTGGCGGGATCAACACGCATTTGTGCTGCCCTTCGCCGTCAATTTTTCGAGCAGGCAGTTTGCCTCGGGGCGCTTGGTGGAAAAGGTTGAGGCGACGCTTGCGGAGTTCGAGCTACCGTCGGCGGCGCTGATTATCGAGATCACCGAAAGCCTGTTGCTCGAGCCGGACGTGGATGCGGCGGGACAGCTTGCTGCGCTACGGGCGCTGGGTGTTCAAATCGCCGTGGATGACTTTGGCACCGGATATTCATCGTTAAGTTATCTCGCCGAATATCCGGTGGATCACTTAAAAATCGACCGGTCGTTTATCAGGGGAATTCCGGGGGATCAAAAGAAAAAAAGCCTGGTTGAGGCGATTATCCGGATGGGAGAGAGTCTGAATCTGACGACCATCGCCGAAGGCATTGAAACAGAGGAGGCATTGGCCTGTCTCAAAACGCTGGGCTGCAACGCCGCTCAGGGCTATTACTTCAAGGCGCCGGCCCCCATGGAGTCGCTCGTGTTTTCCGCCGACGCGACGCCGCAGGGCTGAAGGCCGCCTTCTTCGTCAGCGCATTCGGCGTTGTCCCTCGATTTCTTGACAGAGTACGCCGAAAAAGGTAAAATCTCCCGGTTTTAAGCAAGGACACTGTATGTCATCCGAAAAAAAAATCATTCTCTGCGTTGATCAACACACGGTCGTTTTCCCGAAAGATCTGATTCCGGCAGAGATTGAGCAATTCTCGTGTACGGTGCGCGCGGACGGATCACTTGTCTTGACTCCGTTGGATGGGGCGCTAAAACCGCTACGGACACAGGCGAAGGCCGGCGCTTCGGGCGAATCGTCCGAAGTATTTGAAAATGTGATCGACTTTAACGCGGCCCGGCAACGGGTTCAACATCGGGCTCACCCGCAAAAACCGGCCGCGTGTCTTGCGGGAAAACCCTCGTCCGACGAACCTTTTAATTTTGTCAAACTCCATCTTTTTTCTTCCCGGCTCGAAGCGGAAATGGTCGGGGAAATTTTGAAGCAGTCCGAAATTCCCTACCTGATTCAATCCGAGGACATCGGTATTTTCGGCCCCGGCGCGTCTCCCGTGCCGGGCGGCGTGCGCATGGCCGTCCGCGAAGCCGATCTCGACTACGCCAGAGGTCTGCTCGCGGGCCTGATCTAAGGGGCCGGACAGGTTTAGATTTTTACTGAAAAAACCCATGATATTGGGTTGTCATCCCTCCATGTCCACCATCCCTTGTTTTTTGCCTTGATTCTCGATTTTGATCCTGTTATAAAAAAAGCGGATTGTCGGGCATTTTAAGGGGCGTAATGGCTGTTGAGACCACGTATGAAGTCAAGCTGGGAACCTTTGAAGGTCCGCTTGAATTGCTGCTCCATCTGATCAAAAAAAACGAGATCAATATCTACGACATTCCGATTGCCCTGATTACCGAGCAATATCTCCAAACCGTTGATTTGATGCAGTCGCTGAATCTTTCCGTCGCCGGGGAATTTCTCGTGATGGCGGCCACCCTCATTCACATCAAATCCAAAATGCTGCTGCCGGTGCCGGAGGCCGGGGAGGAGATTGAAGAAGACCCGAGGGCGGATCTTGTGACGCGTCTTTTGGAGTATCAGCGTTTCAAGGAGGTTTCGGAGCAGCTTGAAGCGCGGGAGTCGCTTTGGCGCGATATCTTCCCCCGTGGCGAGACGGCCGCGCCTGAATTGCTGCCCGAGGAGATTCCCATCGCCGACCTCAATCTCTATGATTTAATGGCGGCCTTGAATGATCTTCTGGCTCGCCGACCGGATCCGCTGGTTTTACAGGTGACGACCGAAACCCTCACCGTGAAAGAAAAAATGCAATTGATATTGAATGAAATGGAGGCGGTCGAAAGCCTGCTGTTTGAATCGCTCTTTCCCGCATCTTTCACGCGCCACGCCGTGATTGTCACTTTTCTGGCCTTGCTTGAGGTGGTGCGCCTGGGCCTGATCCGCGTGGTTCAGCCGGACGTGTTCGGCCCGCTTCGCCTCATTAAGACGGGTAACTTTGGAAGATCATGAAATAAAACCGATTCTGGAGGCCCTGCTCTTCGTCTCTTCCGATCCCTTAAGCCTGGACCGTATGCACGCTGTGCTGGACAGGGTGGAGAAAAGCCGGATCAAGTCCCTTCTCCTTCAGTTGGAGCAGGAGTTCATGCTGTCCAACCGCGGCTTTCATTTGGTGGAGGTCGCGGGCGGTTATCAGTTTGTGACGCGAAGTGACCTTGCCCCCTGGATTAAGGAAATGGAGCGCGCGCGCGCGGCGGCGCGTCTTTCAAAACCCGGTCTTGAAACCTTGGCGATTGTGGCCTACAAACAGCCGGTGACGCGGGGCGAGATTGAGATGATTCGCGGGGTGGACGCGGCGGGCGTGCTCAAAACCCTGCTGGATCGGAAGCTGATCAAAATCGTCGGCCGAAAAGAGGTTCCGGGACGCCCGATGTTGTACGGCACGACCCGGACTTTTCTGAAATATCTGGGTCTGCCTGATTTGGCCTCGCTCCCGACCTTGAAGGAGTTTGCCGAGATTGCGGATGAGGCGGACGAAGCAGAGGCGCCCATGCTTCCGCTGGGGGAGGTTCCGCCTTCGCTCTAAGTCTCTACCTGTGACACTTCTAATTTTTTTTCAAAATCTTTCCCCGAACACGGTTGATCGAAATAGTAGCCCTGCGCCTTGTCGCAGCCGATATCCGTCAGATAGGCGCAATCCCGCCGGGTTTCAACGCCTTCCGCGATAATTTCCATCTTCAATTTCTTCCCCATTTGAGTGATGGCCTCAACGATGGGCTGTTTTTCCGGGTCGGACGCAATATTCAGGGTAAAGGATTTGTCGATCTTCAAAATATCAATGGGGTATTTGGCCAGATAACTCAGGGATGAATACCCGGTGCCGAAGTCATCGACGGATATGCGAATGCCGAAGTCGCTTATTTTTTTGAGCTTCCTCAAGATCTCCGCATCTTGCGGGTTGATCATTGTCCGCTCTGTAATTTCAACAATCAGCAAATGTGGGGGGAGTCCGCTTTTTTCGAGCGCGTCGATGATCCAGGGCAAGGGGTCGGCGTGAGACAAATCCTTGCTCGACAGATTCACCGAACCGGCCAGGTTCAGTCCGAAACGGTCATGCCATTCTTTAAGCTTGGTACAGGCGGTTGATAACACCCACGGACTGATTTTTGATGTGAGGCCGGATTTTTCCGAAACGGGAATAAAGGCATCGGGGAGGATGACGCCCTTTTCGGGATGATGCCAGCGGATCAAGGCCTCGCAAGAGCTCATTTGGCGTGTGTTTAAGTCAAAGACCGGCTGATAATGAAGTGTGAATTCTATGTCGATCTGTTTGATCGCACGCTTTAAATCCCACTCCATGAGGGCATTTTTCGCGGCGAGTTTTCCCAGCTCATCACTGAAAAACTGGATGTGATTGGGACCAAGGCCCTTGGCTTTGTACATCGCCATGTCCGCTTTCTGGATGATCGATAAAGGGGCTGTGGCGTCATCGGGGGCGATGCTGATTCCGATGCTGGCTCCGAGGTAGGAGTGTTGTCCGTTCAGTTGGACGGGTTTTGAAATTTCCTTAATAATTTTCCGAGCGAGTGTGACGGCTTCCTGGCTATCGGAAAGGTCGGTCAAAATGATGATAAACTCGTCACCGCCCGGGCGGGTCACGGTGTCTGTTAAACGCACGATGCTCAATAGCCGGCGCGCAATTTCCTGAAGGGCCTTGTCTCCGGACAGATGACCGTAGGTGTCGTTAACCTGCTTAAAGCCGTTCAAGTCGATGAAAAGCAACGCGGTTTTTTTGTGATTGCGACGGGACAATTTAACGGCTTGAGCAAGACGTTCGATGCACAGGGTTCGGTTGGGCAGACCCGTCAGCGCATCATGGTGGGCTTGAAATAACAGTTCGTGCTCGTCTTTTTTCTGCCGGGTAATATCGCTGAAAAGCCCGGTGTATTGGATGAGATTCCCCATCTCATCCTTAATGGCCGTGATCGAGAGCCACTCCGGATAGATTTCCCCGTTTTTTCTGCGGTTCCAGATTTCACCACTCCAATACCCTTGCTGATGGATGGCGTCCCACATGGTTTTATAAAATTTTTTGTCGTGTCTCCCGGACTGAAGGATGCGCGGGTTTTTGCCGAAGATCTCTTTGGCGGTATAGCCGGTAATGGCTGTAAACGCGGGATTGACCGTGATGACGTTGGCGCGGGCGTCGGTGATCACAATGCCCTCGGTCGCGATGTCGAAGACGGCGTCGGACAGGCGTTGAAATGCGCGCGCTTCTTGTTGCTCCGTGACGTCCTGCATGATTTTTAGGCTGTAGCGGTTTCCGTTGATACTGATAAGACG
>JBHHXB010000024.1:0-19202 GCA_046756825.1 Nitrospiria bacterium
AGGGGGCGAGCGGTCATCCGCATACCTATGTTTTGCACCGCTACAACCTTTCCGACGCTTCGGAAATCCTGCCTAGGACGGTCGGGCGGAGCTATCTTACGAAGACGGCGGAACGGGAAAACGGCGTCTTCGAAGGAGAAGTGCTGTCTTGGGACAGCGAGACGAAGATGCTTCAAAACGTGACCGGGAGCCTCAGCAACCTCGGTAGTCCCGAAGGCGTGATTGTGGCCGCCGGAGATACCACGGCCATCACCTCGGTTTTTGGAAACACCAGCGGTGTGCCGCTTTCCGGTATTGGGAATCTCTTCGCCTTGCGCGGCATGCCGGACAGCCATAACTGGCATCTGATGGCGGGCGACGGAACGGTGGAAAACGGCCTCGACTATGTTGATCAGGTCCCGACCTCGGCGTGGCTCTATGATTAGCCGCGGATTGGGTAGCGGAGGATGGAAAGGAGGAGGGGTTTTGCCCCTCCTCCTTTTCGTGTTTTCTGTTTTGTGCAGCGGGACGGCTGCTGGAGAGGAGGCCGTCGTCCTCGACAAGCTGGAGGTCGAAGGGGAAGTGGAAACGGACCGCAGCGCCGAGGATCTTGAAGAATCGTTTTTTCAGCCCTTCGTTCGAGAAAAGGTTTTTTCGGAAACCATCGAGGCGGAGTCGATTCCCGACGTGAAGTCGGCCTTGAAGGAGATCCCGAATGTCACGATCCGCGAGCTGGGGGCATTTACGAAAACGATTGAAATCCGGGGGCTGTCGGGCGATCGGATTACTACCGTTTACGATGGCGTTCGGATTTCGAACCAGGGGTTGACCTATACGGGCGGGGGCGATGCGAACCTGATTGATATCAATACCGTGGATTCGATTGAAGTGGTCAAGGGCTCGCCCGCCGTCATCTACGATCCCGGAGCAACGGGTGGGGTGATCCTGGTCGAATCGAAGGAGATTGAAAAGGGTGACCATCTTAAACTCAAGTACACATTCGGTTACGACGACGGACTTGAAAAGACCCGTCATGCGACATCCCTCTCCGGTGGCTACAAACGGCTGGGGGCCGCGCTTTCCTACAGCCGCACGGATGCCGAAGATTACAAGGTAAAAAACCGGGAGAAGCTGCAAGCCGTCATCGACCGAAGCAACGCACAGGGGGAGGGACGGACAGGGGCTGACCGGCTGACCGATTTGGGATTCAACGAGGAGACGGCCGGATTGAAACTGGGCTACCAAGTCGTACCCGATCACCGGCTTTCCTTTCAGTACAGCGATTACGAGGCCGAGGACATTACCTTCGTCATTCCGTCGACCATCGACCCTACCCTGTTTCACATCAATCAGCTGACGCGAGAAACCCGTCAAATCCGCTACCGGATTGAAAAACTGGGATTTTTGAAAGATATGAATCTGGCCTATTCCGACCAGGAACTGGTGCGTGTCGAAGCCGCGCCCTCCATTTTGGAGAGCCGAAGCGTGAGCGCTTCGGGAGGGATTTTGATTCACGGCACGCGGCTTTCCATCGGGGGCGAATTCGTCAATGACGAGGCCGATACGCAGGTCTTTTCCGAGCAGGATTACATTGCGGGCTACATCAACGCCGAGCATATTCAAGGAGACTGGACCTGGCTTGGCGGGGTACGTGTCAACCGCTGGGATGTGCAAGCGAAATTGAAGCCGGGAAGGGACGCCTCCATCGCGGGTGATCTCGTCGGGGTGTCGGGGAGCAGTCGCCCGAAGGAAGAGACGGCCTATACCTATGCCGCGGGCTGGGTCTATTCGCTGACCGAAAACAACAATGTTTCCGTGAACTACAGTAAGACCGAACGCTTTCCCTCGTTGTTCGAGCGCTTTGCCTTTGGAAATTTCTCCGGCGGCGGGCTCGATCTTAAGTCGGAGGCGGCGGATAATTTTGAGGCGGCCTGGAAATATTACGATGGTAACTTTGCCGTGTCGGTTTCTCTTTTTTACAGCGACTTCGATAACTTTATCAGCACGAAGAACCGGCGGCGGATTATCAACCAGGCCGCCTTGAACCAGTGTATCGCCCTGGGCCGTTGCGACCCGTTGACCGGTGATTTCGACGACCGGGAGGACGAATTTTTCGCCTCCGACACCCGTTACTTTAACGTGAAACGGGTGGTGAACCGGGGTTTTGAGGTTTCCCTGAAAAAGGGAAGAGAGAAGGCCTATGAGGCCGGACTGAGTTTCGGCCTCAGTGATTTCGATGTCCGCGCCGTCCATGAGCCGACCGAAAAAAACCTGGTGCTGAACAACACGAATCCGCTCGAAGTGAATCTGCATTACAAGCGCTATGTCACGGATTGGCCGTCCGAACCCTGGGTAAAGCTCAAAGGGCGGGTTGTGACCAATACCCCTTCGGTGCAACAGGCGGACGGCTTCAATCCCTTCTTCGTCGCCGACCTTTTCGCCGGTTTTCAATATCCGTTCAGGGATAAATCCAAACTGAGGTTCAACGCCGGCATCCGCAACCTGACCGACAAGGTATACCATGAACCCTTCTCTCCGCTGGACGGCCTCAAGCGGACGGTCTTTTTTAATATCAGTCTGGAACTAGGGTAGGGAAGGAGAAGGAGAAACTGATAAGGAGGCCGAAATGAAAAAGGCATACATCACAGGTTTTGCAATCATGACCGTCTTCGCGCTGTTTGCTTCCTGTGCTTATAAAAAAGAGACGACAAATATCGTTGAACAAACCCTCGGGCAGGAGTTGATCGACCTGATAAAGGCAAAAGAGGCCGGTGCGATCAGCAATCAGGAATACGAGGATTTGAAAGTGAAATTGAAGGGACGGCTGACACGCTGAAAAGGCGTGTTTTTTGAAAAAATGCTGTTGTCGGTCAGAATTCGGTTGAAATGTTGTTTTCTGACTTGACAGCGGCGATTTTTTATATTACATTGATAATCATTCTCAATATTGATGTTGTTATTCAATGCGGTGCTTGCAAAAAGCGGATACATGATCAAATCGGCGGCGAAAAATTGACGATGTTTTCTGAAGGACAAAATACGGTTATAAAGGATCAATCTCTGGCATCGAGTGCTTCGCACACCCTTTATCAGCTTGGAAGGGTGCTGCGGTCTCTGCGTGAGGCGCGGGGGTTGACGCAGGCGGACATGGAAACCATGGGGATCAGTCACCGGTATTACCAGAGGATCGAAAGAGGGCGGTCCAATGTGACGATTAAAACCCTCGTCAAAATCGCCGGTTCTCTCGGTGTGGAAATCGAGGACATTTTTCAACTGATGCTGGATCGGGAAGAGGAGCTGAGGTAGCAAAACCACGAAAAAGGGCCATGAGAGAACACAGGTGGCCGTGTTTCAGGACACCAAAAAAGGGAAATTTAAAAATGGAAATTATAAAAATGGAAAATCGCATTGGCATAGTGGATGGCTTGGAAGAAAACGAAAAAGTTGAAGTTGTCATGGAGCCTTCGGGCGAACGACTTCATATTCGTCTGCTTTCCTGGGGTGAGGGGGTCGGCTGGTATCCTCAGAAAACCATTGCGCTCGATCACAGTGAGCTTGAGGCCTTTCAGGGACTACTCAATCAGGCAAAGCTGCGTTCTAAAATAAGACGGCAGGCAAAAACGAAGTTGGAAGGGAAGGTGATCCCTTTCCCGCTTCACCTCCGGACACTTGATGCCGGATACAGTGAAGCGGGAAAGAAATGCAATGCGGTTTAGCCCAAGGCCTGTTTCAGTTTAATTTCACGGGACGCTGCGGGAATTTGAAGGGTCAACTTGCTTAATATTTTTTGGATTTCTAACTGGTGTGTGTATTCTTCATGGGCCATATCTTCAAGCATGACGCGGAAGGGAACATTGTCCGCGGCGACATCAACGCCCTTGCTGTAGGTGGCCAGGGCGGCTTGTTCAAGTTCAAGTGCCAGGTTGAGCATTTCGGTCAGATCCGTCGTCTGCTGGATGGGGGCGGGTTCCACTGTGGGAATGCCGCCAAGCCCCACGACGTAGCCGCCGATTTTCCGGGCGTGGCCGAAACTGCATTCACTCATTTTTTCAAAAAAGTCTGCATGAATTTCACGATCCAAGCCCTGAAGGAGCAGGCTGTTTTGGCTGTATTGAATCGCCCCGCCGTATTCCAGGCTGATGGCGCGGTTTAAAAGGTCTGTCATGTCCTGTGTATCCATTGAGTATGCCTCCTTGTTTATTGATGGGAATAACCTGTTTTGTTCGCCGGACAAATGTATTATCTCAGTATTGAATTTAAAATAGCAATGCACCTAAATGTGGCTATTTGCACGTAACAACTTGAAAATATTGATTAAATTGATCTTGAAAATGAATGTCAATATCCTGATTTGAGCTTTAGCGCTTGGTTTCGTGTGGTCCTTGAAATACGGGAGAATGAAAATTGAAAGACACAACAAGGAGGGGTTGATGGGGCAGGAGCATTCGTTTGGAAAAGACTTCAGTGAGGAAGAGAAAATCAATATCAAGGCCTGTACCTGTGGTTCGGTTCATCTCGCTTTTTTTGGACGAACCAGTTTTCATTTATCGCATAAGGAATTTCTTGATTTTGCCCAAGGCGTTGCCCAGGTCTCTTCGGAATTGAAACTGTCACATCAGAGCATGCCCTTTGCCCGGGATGCCGGAGGCGGGGTGAGTCACTAAAATACGTTGTCGAAGCTGATGCGACGGACCATCGGCATCATGCGAATAAAAAAAGGAGGGGGATGAAATTGAATAGTGGACGGAGATCGGGAAATTTCTTGAGCCGAGGCCGGTGGCTTGGGGTGCTGTGGATTCTATCGGTTTTGATGTTGGCCGGGTTTGGGGAAGTCCGTGCCGGCGGGACATCTTCGACTCAGACGGTTCAGGTGAAACTTGACGAATGGCGCATGGCGATGGACCAGGCTGTGCTCAACTCGGGAAAGGTGACCTTTAAGGCCGTCAATCAGGGGACGCTTGATCACGAAATGGTGGTCATCAAAACAGAGGTTCCGGCCCGGACTTTTACGGTGAAGGCGGCAAAGGTCCAGGAGGATGCCGTCGGCGTCGTGATGGGGGAAATTGAAGGCTTCCCGCCCGGCGAAATGCGGACGCTGACACTTGACCTGCCCGAAGGACATTATGTGTTGTTTTGTAATAATTTAGAGCAGGGAAAGTCTCAAGGCCATTATGAGCAAGGCATGTATGTCTCTTTTAAAGTGAGTCCTGCGAATCGCTAGGCGCGAAAAAATGCCGCTCCGGGGATTGTGTATGTTCAGGAACCTCTGAAAAATTCACCCCAGACTTATGCAGGGGTTCCTTTGCGTCGCTCTGATGTTTGCCTCGTGTTGGTTCATTTTTTCTCGCCCGCATCCCTCCAAAACAAATCCCGCCTGATTGTCACTTTTACCGTTGGACAGAAAAAGATTGAAAAACCGATAGTCTCTCCCATAGAATCTTTGCCGGTTATGACAATGAATTGCAATGAGCATTTGAGCCTGTTGGGCACTGATTGACGGGAGAGCCGATGAAAAATGAGGAAGCCTTATTAAAGGACCATATTTCCAAACATAATTTAAAAGTGACGAAGGAGCGGAGCGCCATATTGCGTGCTTTTTTGTCAGCGGAGCGGCACATTACCGCCGAGGAGCTTTTTCGGCAGATGCGTGAAGATGGGGCCAGCATCGGCCTCGCCACGATTTACCGCACACTTAATCTCTTTTGCGAAAGCGGACTGGCCGAGCAGCGTCAATTCGGGGACGGCCAGGCGCGCTACGAATTGACCTACAACGTGAATCACCACGATCATCTTATTTGCAAGGAATGCAATCTCATTATCGAATTTGAAAATGAAGAGATTGAATCGCTTCAGGAAAAAGTCGCCAAAACAAATAATTTTACAATTTTTAGTCATAAGCTGGAAATCTACGGTATTTGCGCCGCCTGCTCAGAAAAAAAGGTACAATCAAAGCAGTCCAGTCCGACGGAAAAGTAATATACACGAAAGGGGATCTGATCAATGCGCGATCGACCTGTTTTAGAGCAATGCAAGAAATCGAACCTCGTTTGTGCCAAAAGGCCGCGCTGGATGCTTGCGGTCATGGCGGTGATGTTGATGTGGTCCCACGGTGGACCGTCCCAGGTGTTGGCCGCGGAAAATGTGATGTCCTTGAGGGGGGCGAAGCTCGAAATCGGCGGCGAATTGGAGCTTGAAATCGTCGACTCCCAATCCAATGGCCGCATCAGAGACAAAAATTCAACGCCTGCGCCGGATACGGCCAAAGGTCAGATGAATGAAAGCAACAATGCAAATCCGCGCATGTCGATTGATAAAATCGTTATCACACCCAAGGTTCACGTGACGTCAAACATTCTTTTTAAGGCCGATATCGAGTTTAGCCCTGATTCATCGGTGAAGCTGGACGAGGCCTGGGTCAAATTCTCCGGACTGCCACTCAACTCATGGGTGACGCTCGGACAGGAAGATCCTTTTATCCACGTGAGCCGAAAAACAGAGTCCTATCCCCTGTTGGGCCATGCCTTCTGGCAGGATGAGGATTTGGGTTTATTTATGGGCGGGGCGGCCGGTCCCGTGTACTGGCGTTTCTCCGCGACCAACGGTCGACGCTTGAGGGATCGTCAAGCGGGTGAAGACCGGGTTTTTCCCATGACGACGGACGATGACGATAATGGCGAAAACAACGCCAACAAGCAAATCGGGGTCGGCTTGGGCTTGAACCATGCCTTCAAGCCGGGGCATTCGGTGGATGTGCTGCCGTTTTGGTACGGCGCAGATTTAAGCCCAAATGACATCACTTACCTGAACACAATCAGCGGCTACACAGATTTGAGCAGTAAGGACCAAAGCCGCTATGGGGTCAACTTCGACTATATTCTGAGTGGTTTTGAATTGTTCGCCCAATACATGAAGGCGGAAGACGGCGCGATGGACCGCGACGGCTGGTATGTGCAGCCGTCCTATCAACAAACACTCGGCATGGCACATCTCCAATCCGTCGAGTTTCTCCTGCGGTACGAGGAATACAATGTCGATCTTGTACCGGTTTTCGCGGATGCCCGGACCTGGGACCGGAAGACGACGACGCTGGCCCTGATCTCCGAAATCGCCAAGGGTTTTAAAATCAAGACGGAATATTATCTCAACGACGAAGAGACGGGCGGCGGGGATGTGGACAACAACGAGCTGCTCATCCAAGCCGAAGTCAAATTCTAGTCATGTAGCGGCTTGCGTTTGAAGCCTCTTTCCTTCATAGGTGCGGGGAGCCTCCGTTTTTCGATGAGCCGGTGGCAGCTCGCGGTTTTCCTCATCGCGGCCATTGTCGTTATCCCCCTTAGCGTCGTTCTTTCCGCCCTTTTCAGCGTCAATGACGAGGTTTGGAAACACCTTGTCGAGACCCTGCTCGCTGAAGTTTTATGGAATACGCTGTGGCTGGTTTTGGGCGTGGCCGCCGGGACGACCCTGCTGGGGGTGAGCCTGGCTTGGCTGTGCGCCGCGACCGATTTCCCGGGCCGCCGTTTTTTTGATTGGGCGATGATTCTGCCGATGGCGATTCCCTCATACGTCACGGCTTTTGTCGCCATCGGACTTCTTGATTTTACGGGGCCGGTTCAAACGGCTTTAAGAGAAAGCTTGGGGAGGGGACGGTTTTGGTTCCCGGAGATCCGCTCGCGCGGCGGGATCATCCTGGTTATGACGCTGACGCTCTATCCCTATGTCTATCTTCTGGCACGTAACGCCTTCATGACACAGGGGCGGCGCGCGCTGGAAGCGGCGCAGTCGCTGGGGCACGGGCGGTGGAGCGGTTTTTTTCGCGTAGCCCTGCCGATGGCGCGTCCCTGGATTGTGGGTGGTGTTATGCTTGCGATGATGGAAACACTTTCCGATTTCGGAGCGGTCTCGATTTTCAATTACGACACCTTCGCCACGGCGATTTATAAGGCGTGGTTCGGTTTTTTTTCGCTGCCTGCGGCATCCCAACTGGCGTCGCTCCTGGTGTTGCTGGTTTTTGCGCTGCTTTTGATGGAACAGCGCCTGAGCGCGAGGGCGCGTTACACGTCCGGCGGCCGGGGCGGGGAACGCGGCGGCCGTATCGCCTTGACGGGCGGGCGGAGATGGCTGGCCTTTGGATTTGTGCTCTCGGCCTTTTGCATGGCCTTTCTGATCCCTGTCATCCAGCTCTTGATTTGGAGCGCTTCGATTGTCGGAGGAGATCTGGATGCGCGTTACCTCGGCTACCTGGGGCATTCTCTGTCCCTGGGTGCGATGGCCGCCCTTTTGACCGTCTGCGCGGTGCTCATCCTTGTCTATGCCAACCGGCTACGCGCCACGGCGCTGCTGAGGCTTCTTACCCGGATTTCGACATTGGGGTATGCTCTCCCCGGCTCCGTGCTGGCCGTGGGTGTTTTTATCCCGCTGGCCTGGCTGGATAATCAACTGATTGCGCATTTTAAATCGGCGATTACACTGAAAGGCACCCTGCTTGCCATGCTTTTGGCTTACTTGGTGCGATTTCTTGCAGTGGCGCATCGCCCGGTTGAAAGTGCGGCGAAGCGTATTTCAAAGCATATAGACGAGTCGGCGCGAAACCTCGGCTGTACCGGCATCGCCATGCTGCGCCGTGTGCACTTGCCGATGATGCGTAGCGGGATTTTGACGGCGGTCGTCCTTGTGTTCGTCGATGTAATGAAGGAAATGCCGATTACCCTGATGACCCGGCCTTTTGGATGGGACACGCTGGCCATTCGTATTTTCGAGATGACCTCGGAAGGAGAATGGGAACGGGCGGCCTTGCCGGCGGTTGCCATTATTTTGGCCGGCCTCGTTCCTGTGTTTTTGTTGACGCGCGATGTACGTCCAGGGCGGTCATGACGGTCATTGAACTCATCAAGGTTTCAAAAAGCTATCCCCGGGAGCAAAGACCCGCAGCCTTTGATGTTTCCTTAAAAGTGGAAAAGGGCGAAACTCTGGCTCTATTGGGGCCGAGCGGAAGCGGCAAGACGACGGTGCTGCGTTTAATAGCGGGTTTTGAAGCGCCTGACGAGGGCCGTGTTTTTCTCAACGGCCGCGTCGTCAGTGAGCCGGGAAGTACTCTGCCGCCGGAGAAGCGGGGAGTGGGCATGGTTTTTCAGGACTACGCTCTTTTTCCGCATTTGACGGTCGAAAAAAATATCGTCTTCGGTTTGAGGGCAGGGACTTCAGCGGAGCGGGCGCGGAAGGTGGCGGACATTCTCGAAATGGTCGGGCTCTCCGAATACCACCGTCGTTACCCGCATGAGCTTTCGGGGGGGCAGCAGCAGCGTGTTGCCCTGGCGCGGGCCTTGGCCCCTGATCCCGCCGTCGTGCTCTTGGACGAGCCTTTCAGCTCGCTTGACCCGGACATGTGCGTGCGCATGCGCGAGGATGTCTTGGCCATTCTTCGGAAGACGGGGAGCACCGCCGTTCTGGTCACGCATGATCACGAGGAAGCCTTCAGCATGGCGGATAAAGTCGCCCTTTTGAATCAGGGCCGGCTCGAACAGTTCGATACGCCGGAGGGTGTTTATCACACCCCGAGGACGCCCTTTGCCGCGGACTTTGTGGGGCGGGCTGATTTTATTCCGGCTGTGGTGGAGGGCGGGAAGCTGGTGACGGAGATCGGCTGTCTTGAAAACAAGACGCCGTTTCGCGAAGGGGCGGAAGTGGTGGTCATGATCCGTCCCGACGACATCGACCTGAGACCAAACACGCAAGGCCGCGCCGTGATCTTGGATCGTCAGTTCAGGGGCTCAGAAAACCATTACCGGGTGCGGCTTTCCTCGGGTCAGATCGTTCACAGCAGTCAGCATTCCACGGCGGTTTATCCGAACCTGCTCCAGGTTGATCTTCAGTTACAGATGACGCACATCGTGGCCTTTGATAAAAGGGTGATGGACGCATACCGCCGAGAAGCCACAGGGTAATGACCGCAGTGCCCCTCCGGGTTTTTCGGGCGGAAATCAGGCGCAGATTTTCTTCCTGGCTTGTTTTTTCCTGTTCCCCGGCGGGCGCGACGGCCGATCATTGCCCCCCTTTATTTTTCTTGATTTTTTTGTAAGCAGCGGGAAGAAAATACTGCCGCAGTTCACGCATCGCGTGACCGCGAAAAATCGCCCCTGCTCTTCGACATAATCATGAATACATAAGCCTTTGCAACGGTTGCAGTTCATAACGGCCTCCCGACAATAAGCAATCCTCCCTGTACTATAAATAAGTCGTTTTTGTAAAAATTCAAGGTCTCCGATTAAAAGACGCATTCAGTCTTTTTAAGCACAATATCTTAGTGCCCGAGAGGTTTTCGTCTTCTGATTTGTAATCAATCGATATGCTACAATGAGGAAGCATTCAACCCCGACGAAGGGTTATCAAGTATGCAAAAAGTCATCATTGCCAGCGCTGTTCGCACCCCCATTGCCTGCTTTCAAGGGATGCTGGCTGGACAGTCCGCCACCCGGCTTGGCAGCATCGTCATCCGCGAGGCCGTTCGCCGCGCGAATATTCCAAAAGAGGCTGTTGACGAGGTCTTGATGGGCAATGTCTTGTCCGCCGGACTGGGACAGGCCCCGGCGCGGCAGGCCGCCCTCGGCGCGGGGCTTTCAGAATACACACCCTGTACCACCCTCAACAAGGTTTGCGGCTCCGGTTTAAAGAGCGTCATGCTGGCGGCCCAAGCCATCGCCCTGGGAGATGCCGAAGTCGTGGTTGCCGGCGGTATGGAGAGCATGAGCCGCGCCCCTTACCTTTTGGACCGCGCGCGGAGTGGCTACCGGCTTGGCGAGGGCAAGCTCATCGACAGCCTCATTCATGACGGTCTTTGGGACGTGTACAACGATTTTCATATGGGCACGGCCGCGGAGCAGTGCGCCGAAAAATATGAACTTACGCGGGCCGAATTGGATGATTTCGCCATCGAAAGTTATACGCGCGCGCGAAGCGCGCAGCAGCGCGGCGATTTTAAACGGGAAATTGTTCCGATTTCCATTCAAGACCGCGCGGGCGCACCTGACTTCAGTGAAGACGAGGAGCCGGGGCGTATGAAATTCGACCGTTTGCGGCGGCTCAGACCCGCGTTTTCGCCGGAAGGGAAAATCACCGCCGGAAACGCCTCGCCGCTCAGCGACGGGGCTTCGGCCCTGGTTTTGATGTCGGAGCGCGCCGCAAGTCAATACGGGAGCCCCGTGCGGGCCCAAGTCGCGGGCTACGCCTCGACTGCGACCGAGCCCGCTCTTTTCACCACGGCCCCGGTCGCGGCCATTAACGTGCTTCTCAAAAAAACGGGCCATGCGCTTTCCGAAATCGACTGTTTTGAAATCAACGAGGCCTTCGCTGCTTCCTCTATCGCGGTCATGCGGGAGCTGAGCCTCGGCCCGGAAAAAATCAATCTTCGTGGAGGCGCCGTGGCCCTGGGCCATCCCATCGGCGCGAGCGGCAGCCGCATCTTGACAACACTGATCCATCTTTTAGAAGATCACCGGTTCCACCGGGGGATTGCATCCCTGTGCATCGGGGGCGGCGAGGGGGTCGCCCTTTTAATCGAACGAAAGCATAAAGTGTAGGAGACAGGATGGATTTCAGTATGATTGGTGTTGTGGGCGCGGGGCGGATGGGCCGGGGGATTGCAGAGGTTACGGCGGCTTCGGGCCTGCATGTGATTTTATATGAGCTTGACCCGCGTGTGCTGGAGGACGCGCAGCATCAGATTATGGAGGGTCTCAACAAGGCGGTCAAAAAGGGCAAGATGACGGAGTGGGTGCGGGAGAAGACGCTGAAGAACATCAAGCCGACCACGAAGTTTGAAGAATTGTCCGGCTGCGACCTCGTGATCGAGGCCGTGCCGGAGAAGGAAGAAATGAAGCTTGAGGTTTTTGAGGGCCTGGACGAGATTTGTCCGAAGGAGACAGTTTTTGCGAGCAATACGTCGTCGCTTCCCATTACACGCATGGCTTCGGCGACGAATCGTCCGGAGCAGTTTATTGGACTGCACTTCATGAATCCCGTGCCGCTGATGACGCTGGTTGAGGTGACGCGGGGCTGGCGCACCTCGGATGAAACCTTTCAGCAGGCGCAGCGTTTTGTAAAAAAACTGGGGAAAAAGACGGTCGAATCCAGGGATTACCCGGGCTTCGTCGTTAACCGCATTTTGATGCCCATGATCAATGAAGCGATTTTCGCTCTCACGGAAGGCGTCGCCACGGCGGAGGAGATCGACCGGGCGATGCAGCTCGGCGGTGGACACCCCATGGGGCCCCTGGCCTTGGCCGACATGATCGGCCTGGACGTTTGTCTGGATGTGATGGAAATTATCCATAGCGAGTTCGGCGACAGCAAGTACCGTCCCGCGCCCCTGCTTCGAAAATACGTGGAGGCCGATATGCTGGGCCGTAAAACGGGCAGAGGATTTTATACCTACGGCCCGCAGGGTTGAATGATGGATTTCGGTTTTACCGAAGAGCAAAAGATGGTTGTCCAAATGGTCCGGTCGTTCGCCGAAAAAGAGGTGAATCCTGTCGCCTCTAAAATGGATCACGCCTGCGAATATCCCGTTTCTCTTGTCAAAAAACTCGGAGAAATGGGTCTGATGGGTGCCTTTATTCCGACGGATGTGGGCGGCTCCGGCATGGACTTGCTGACCTATGTGCTGGCGATGGAGGAGGTTTCAAAGGCCTGGGCGTCCCTGGGCGTGATCATGACTGTGAACAATTCCCTGGTCTGTGATCCCATCCACCGCTACGGCAATGCCGCACAGCATGAACAATATTTGAAGCCGCTGGCGCAAGGGAAAAAGCTGGGTTGCTACGCCCTCACCGAGCCCGCCGCCGGATCGGATCCGGGGGCGATGACGACCCGCGCTGCTTTAGATGGTGACGCCTATGTTTTAAACGGCACGAAACGTTTTATTACAAGTGGCAGCCACGCCGATATCGCCTTGGTGTACGCCGTGACTGATCCGTCCCAAGGGAAAAAGGGGATTTCGGCCTTTATCGTCGAGACGGCGACCCCCGGCTTCGTCGTTGAAAAAGTGGAGGACAAGCTGGGTTTGCATGGCTCCGACACGGCGGAGCTGGTGTTTCAGGATTGCCGCGTGCCCAAGGCCAACCTGCTCGGTGAAAAGAACAAGGGCTTTCACATTGCCTTGGCGACACTTGACGGCGGACGCATCGGCATCGCGGCGCAGTCGCTCGGCATCGCCCAGGCCTGTTTGGAGGCTTCGGTTGCTTACGCCAAGACGCGGGAGCAGTTCGGACAGCCGATTTCTAGTTTTCAGGCCATTCAGTTCATGTTGGCTGACATGAAAACGGAACTTGACGCTGCCCGCTTGCTGACGTTTCGCGCGGCCCTGCTTCGGCAGTCAGGCGAAGCGGCGACTCTTGCGGCGTCGCAAGCCAAGCTCTACGCCTCGGAAATGTGCAACCGCGCGGCCTACAAGGCGGTTCAGGTTTTCGGCGGTTACGGCTATATGAAGGAATTTCCCGTGGAGCGCTATTACCGGGACGCCCGCATTACGACATTGTATGAAGGGACGTCCGAGATTCAGCGCATGGTGATCGCGCGGGATTTACTGAAAAACGCATGAGGATCCCTCATGAAAAAAAGACCACCGCCCCGCAAAGCCAAATTCACCAACCTCTCCGGCATTGAAATCGCGCCCCTGTACGATGAATCCTCCAAAAGAAAATTAGGCAGACCCGGCCGCTATCCTTACACGCGTGGTGTTTATCCGACGATGTACCGGGGACGGCTGTGGACAATGCGGCAGTTTTCCGGCTTCGGTTCGGCGGCCGACACCAACCGGCGTTTTCATTATCTCTTAAAAAACGGACAGACCGGCCTGTCCGTCGCCTTCGACATGCCGACCTTGATGGGCTACGACTCCGATCATCCCAAGTCTTTGGGCGAAGTGGGAAAATGCGGCGTCGCCATCGACACCGTCGAGGACATGGCCCGGCTCTTCGATGGGATTCCGCTTGATCAGGTCAGCACGTCGATGACAATCAACGGCCCGGCCATCGTCTTGTTCGCCATGTATTTGGCCGTGGCCGAGCGGCAGGGCCGTTCTTTCGACCGGCTGCGCGGCACGCTGCAGAACGACATTTTAAAAGAGTTTATCGCGCAAAAGGAGTGGATTGTCCCTCCCGGGCCTTCGCTTTCGCTGATTAACGACACGATCCGTTTTTGCGTCGAGCAGGCCCCGCTGTTTCACCCGGTCAGCATCAGCGGCTACCATATCCGGGAGGCGGGATCGACCGCCGTTCAGGAGCTTGCTTTCACGCTTTTCGACGGCCTGACCTATGTCGAAAACGCGGTTCGATCCGGGTTGGATGTCGATGATTTTGGACCACGGCTTTCATTTTTTTTCAACGCCCACAACGATTTTTTCGAGGAGATCGCAAAATACCGCGCCGCGCGCCGGCTGTGGGCGACGGAAATGAAGCGTCGCTTCCGGCCCAAAAACCCGAAATCGCTCCTCATGCGTTTTCACACACAGACCGCCGGATGCAGCCTGACGGCCCAGCAGCCCTATAACAACATCGCCCGCGTCACGCTTCAGGCGCTCGCCGCCGTCCTGGGCGGCACACAGTCGCTGCACACCAATTCGATGGATGAAACCCTGGCGCTGCCTTCGGAAGAGGCCGTCAACATCGCGCTCCGCACGCAGCAGATTATCGCCCATGAAACCGGTGTCGCCGATACGGTCGATCCCCTGGGCGGCTCCTACTATGTGGAGGCCCTGACGGATCGGATGGAAGGAGAGGCGAAACGCTATTTTAAAAGCTTGGAGGCGATGGGGGGCATGGTTGCGGCGATTGAAAAAGGCTTCCCTCAGTCAGAAATCCACCGCGCGGCTGTGAACTATCAGCGGGAGATCGACCGGAAGGAACGCATCATCGTCGGTGTGAACGACTTTGTTGAAAAAGAGGAACGGCCCATCGAGATTCTCAAGGTCTCGAAATCGGTGGAGCGGGGACAGATCGCCCGACTGAAAAAATTCAAAAAGACCCGCGCCGCGAAAAAATGCACCCAAAGCCTCGAACGGCTCACAAAGGCGGCCGAAAATGAGGTCCACCTCATGCCGCATGTCCTGGACGCCGTGCGCGCGGGCGCGACCGTCGGCGAAATCACCGATGTCTTCAGAAAGGTTTTCGGTGAATACCGGGAAAAGACGGTGTTTTAGGCTTCATTCTCACTCTTCTTCTATTGTATACTAAACAAAGTATATGTCTTAAAACATGTGGGAGATTTACGAACATAGGCGGGTTGGGAAGCAGTTGGATGGCGCGCCTCTTGAAGTTCTTAAGCGTTATGAAAAATGGAAGGATATTGTGGGGATTTCGGGTCCGCAGGGATTACGAGATATCAAAGGGTTTCACGATGAGGCGCTTCGAGGTGAGTGGCAGGGGTTTCGATCTTCCCGTTTAAATTTGCAGTATCGTATTATTTACAGGGTGGAGAAAAGCAAGGTGCTGGTGCGGGTTGTCCATGTTTCTCCACATGATTATCGGAGAAAATAAGGTGGAAAATTACAGAAAGGCGCAAAAGCGGGTCGATGTTTCCGTGGGGGAGTCGGTTCGAATTTTACGGGAGTTACAGGAGATGAGCCAGAATGAGCTGTCGCAGATCACGGGTATTCCGCAGTCTACAATTTCGGCCATCGAAAATGACCGGGTGAGGTTGGGCGTTGAACGCGCAAAGGTGTTCGCCCGCGCATTGAAATGCCATCCCGCAGTGCTGGTGTTTCCCGGTTGGGACGTGGAAGCGGAATCCGCCGCGTAGGGATCATTGGATCCTTGGTTTGTTGTAATAGAGTATACTTTCCTCCGAAAATAAGGAGTTGTGATGTCGAAAAGCCGACCGACTGAAAAGCAGTTTTCGTTAATCCGTCTTTTTATCGCCCTGGCCTGGGCCGATGGCGAGATCAGCAATGCCGAAATGAATTACTTGAAGGACTTCTTTTTCAAGCTCGACCTCACCGGCGAGGATTGGGCCAAGATCGAGATGTATCTGGAGGAGCCGGTGCTGCCGGAGGAGGCGGAATCCTTGATTCAGGATTTTGTCGGCCGCTTGAGCGGGGCGCGGGAGCGCGAGGAAGTGATCCGTTTTTTGGAGGGGCTGGTTTCATCGGACGGCGCGGCGGCGCCGGAGGAGAAGGCCTTTTTGGAGCGCTGTACGGCGATTTTTCGGGAAGCGGGCCCGGCCTCGGCGCTCATCGGCCGGATCCGGGGGCTTTTTCAAGAGGCGGTTTTGAAGCCTGCCGCCGCTTCAAAACGTGAGGAAGAGCTGCAGGATTTTTTGAACAACCGCGTGCTCTTCAACGTGCGGCGGAAGTTGGAGCGGGAGAAACTCACGCTGGAGGCCGATCCGGACGCCTTGGCCTACGCCGCGCTGTTCGGTGGTTTGCTGGGGCATGTCGCCGCCGTGCATGACGGGGTGTCCAAAGAAGAAATGGCGGTTTTAAAGCGGCACTTGAAAGACATTGCAGGCTTCGATGACGAGGCGGTGGAAGTCGTGGTTTCCGTGGTCGAGGACTCTGCCGCGCGCGGCCTGGATGCTTTTCGCCTGACCCGCACGTTTTACGCGCGCAGCAACAAAACCCGACGGGAGCAGCTTCTGGACTGTCTGTTTGACGTGGCCGGGGCGGACGACGACTTGGCGCACGCCGAAGTGGAAGCGGTTAGGGACATTGCCTACGGCCTGAAGTTTTCGCACCGGGAATTCATTGACGCGAAGCTCCGCTACCGGGATCGCGCGAAGGAGGCGTAAGCGCTTTTTTAAGTCGTCTGATTTTTTAAAATGATTTCGTATTCGTCGGCCGGAAGGGGTGGCGCGAAGTGATAGCCCTGGGCCGCGTCGCATTTGAGCCATTGCAGATAGGCGAGGTCTTTCTGATTTTTGACGCCCTCGGCCACAATGCGAAGGCCCAGGCTTTGGGCCATCCCGACGATGGCCTTCACCAGCGCTTGTTTGTCCTCCATCGTCGCGATATTTTCCATAAAGGACTGGTCGATTTTCAAGACATCAAAGGGGTACTGAGAAACATAGTTGAGTGACGAGTACCCCGTCCCGAAGTCGTCAATCGCAAGCCGGATGCCTATTTCCTTGAGGTTTGTCAGCTTCATCAGAATATCTTCCGTTGAACTCAACATGAGACTTTCAGTGATTTCAACGGTCAATTGTTCCGGGGGCAGGCCGCTCTCTTCCAGGGCACGCAGGATGGACGGCAAAAAGCCGGGGTCTGAGAATTCAAGGCAGGAGGTGTTGACCGCAAGCACACCGCTGAACCCGTAGCGGTCTTTCCAGTCTTTGACTTGTTTGCAGGCCGTTTGACGCACCCATTGACCGATGTCCCGGATCTGCCCCGACTCTTCGGCGATCGGGATAAAATGCTCGGGCGGAACAAGACCGTTTCGCGGGTGATGCCATCGGATAAGGGCCTCCAATGCCGTTGTTTTGAGGGTGGTCAGATCGACAACGGGCTGATAATAAAGCGAGAACTGATTATCTGCCAGTGCTCGTTTCAAGTCCCATTCCATGAGCGTGCGGGTGCGGACGGCCTCCTGCATCCGTTCATTGTAAAAGCAATAGTTGTTTCTGCCGATCTCCTTTGCCTTGTACATCGCCATGTCCGCGTTTTTGAGGATGTCGCTGGTTTTTTCACCGTCATTCGGCACAAAGGCGATGCCGATGCTCGCGCCTAAAAAGGCCTTATGTGTTTCAACCTGAAAGGGTTCTTTCAAAGTGGTGAGTATTTTTTTCGCCATGTGGACGACTTCTTCCTTGAATGCAATGCCCGAAAGCAGGACGACGAATTCATCCCCGCCGGTACGGGCCACGGTGTCGGTTTCCCGGACACAGGAAAGCAGCCGCTTCCCGGCTTCTTTGAGAATCTCGTCCCCCGCAAGATGGCCCAGAGTGTCGTTGGCGTGTTTGAAGCGGTCAAGGTCGATAAAAAAGACGGCGGCCTTGTCTTTGTTTCGCCGGACTTGCTTGATCGTTTGAGAAAGCCGTTCGAGAAAAAGTACCCGGTTCGGCAGTGTGGTCAGGGCATCGTAATAGGCCTGGTGATGCAGTTTTTCCTCGGCGCGTTTGCGGGTCGTGATGTCGCTGAAAATGCCCGTGTACTGGGCGATTTCCCCTTTTTCGTTTTTGACCGCGGTAATGGCGAGCCACTCGGGATAAATTTCTCCTGATTTTTTCCTGTTCCAGACTTCACCCTGCCAGTGACCCGTGGCGTGAATTTTTTGCCACATGGACTCATAAAAGGCCTTGTTGTGACGGCCGGATCGCAGGATGCGCGGATTTTTCCCGATGACCTCTTCGGAGGCGTAGCCGGTGATTTCGGTAAAGGCGGGGTTCACCGTCAATATATTCCCTTCGGGATCGGTAACTGTAATCCCTTCTGTGGCGTTGTTGAACACGGCGGTGGAGTAGCGCCGAAATTCCTCGGCCTCGCGTCTTTCAGTGACGTCGCGCAGGGTGGATAAAATATGGGCTTCGCCTTTAATGTGGATGAGGCTGGCCGTGACGTGCACATCCCGGATTTCTCCCGTTTTTGTCCGGTGCTTTGTCAGAAAGATGTCTTTCCCGGTCGACAGTATTTTTGCGATACGGTGCTGTATGTCGGCTTTGTTTTCCAGCACCTCGAAATCCACAATCTGAAGTTTTCCAAATTCCTCTCGGGTGTAGCCGAGTGTATCGTGGGCCTTGTCGTTAAAGGTGAGAATTTTGCCCGTCGCGGCTTGAATGAGGAGGATTGAATCGGTGGACTGATCCAGAATGGCGGCCATCCGTATCGAGGCGTCGAGTAAGTCCCGGGCGGCTTTTTTGCGCGCCGTGATGTCCGTGATGACGGAGATGAAGCCGATGACCTTGCCTTCGGCGTCCCGGTTGTAATTCCAGGCGATTTCGACATCAATCCGGCCCCCGTCCTTTTTGATGTTTTGATTGTAGTAGAGGGTGGGCGGCGGCTGCTTTTCAACGAGCATGGCGATGTCGTCCAAGACGCGTTGTGATTCTTCCTTGGGCACCAGTTGCGCGATGTTGATCCAAATCAGCGCGCCGTCGTTGTAACCCAGCATCTTGTGATAGGCGGCATTCGCGAAAACGATGTCTCCTTGCAGGTTGATCTCCTGAATGCCGTAGGGAGAGGTTTGAAGCAGGCGGCTCATCCGCGTTTCGCTGTGCGCAAGGTCTTCCTCCGCGCGCTTTCG
>JBHHXB010000025.1:0-19078 GCA_046756825.1 Nitrospiria bacterium
CGAAGTCCACCTCGATGACATCGGGGGAATTCGGGTTGTACTTCATGGCATGATCGGTCGCAACGACATTAAACCGCTTCACCGGTGCGCCGGACGGGCAGACGTTCTTCGCCGATTTAGGGATATCGCCAAAACCGGGAAGTTTTTTGAGATCTTTCGTCTCTTTATCCAGGACACGGAAGATACCCCAGCTGCCTTCGGCCAAATGAGAAGGACGACCATCATAGTGAAGATAGTCTCCCGCCATTTTCTGCGGTCCACCGGCACGGGTCACGAAGTCATAGCGCTCCGCAATCCCGATATGATGGGCGTTCCGAAGATCGGATTTTTCCGCATAGCGTTCCGTCCGGAAGGCATGCCCCGCCAAATGCCAGGTGTGGCTTTCGTTCATCATCACATGAAGCATCCTGAAGACAACGGTGTCGCCAAGATAGGCACGAAGCAACGGTGTCCCCGGATCCTTTTTATGCGCCCGGGTCGAGAAGACCAGGGACGGATCGGGATTGTTCTTCAGACGTTTCGCAATGGACTCCGCCTTAAAGAAGAAACCACCGCCGGTGGTATGCGTCCCGCCGTTCAACATGGGCACGGCCACATAGTCCAGATCATAGGGCATCTGGAAAAAGAGCACCTGCCCCGCGTCAATCGCGGCACGCTTCGTCTGACCAGGAGGATTTCCTTCCGTCACGACCTGCGCCGTGTACGGCACCGTATCGTTAAGGAACTGCGCCATCTCGCGGAAACTGCCGCTGTAGCCGTAACCGACGGGCTCATTGGAATGAATGTCCGCGACGGGGCCGCTCCGGATCTGCTTCCCGGTTTCAGGATCATGATAGGTCGATCCAATCGGCTCGATGATGACCGCGCCGACCGCGCCGTGGGGCCAGGTGGTGCCGCCCAGGGCATGGTCATGCCAGAAGACGGTCCCGACATCGGCGTCCGCCCAAAGACGATAGCGCACATATTCCGTGGAGACGATCTCGTCCTTGGCATGTGCATGCTTCAAGGGCTCGCTGAAGGTCAGGGTATCCACACCCGTCTTCGCGTCGTGCTCGATCTTCCGAATCCAGCGGACTTCAGAAGTCTCCACCTGATGCATGCCGATCATGATATCGGCGTTTTCATGGAACGGCGTCGCGCCTTCACCCATCTTGATCTTGAGATGAATCGAACCCTGACGAACGCCCTCGGTCACAAGCGCGTTCATCGGCGCGGGAAGCCCGCGGTGTTCTTTTTTACCCAGCATCGTAAACGGACGCATCGACTGGTCATAGGAGAATCCGGAAATGACGCCGTCGGAGGCCTGGTTGTCAAACTGGATAAAATGAGGATGGATATTGATCTTCGACATCTGGAAGTTCGTCGGATTGTTGTCAATCCACTCGCTCTTCAGGATGACGTCGATACAGTCATACACATTCGCACGATACACCAGGGGCCGCGCCAGATCCGGGTTCGCACGCACTTTTGCCACATCCTCGTGCAGTACGAAAATCGTACCGTCCGGGTCGATCACTTTTTTCTGCTCCCCAATCGCGTCGTTCATTGTAATCGGGGTCTGGATAAAGTGGATCGTGTACTGCTTCCGGCCCGCGCCTTCCGGACACAAGGACCAGCGGCCCTGCTCACCTGGCTCGGCGGGGAGCGTCGTTTCCTCACCCGGCGCGCCCACACTGCCCGGGTCGGTCGAAGGCGTGTTGTTGTCCTTGCTCATGTGAATGGGCTCCAGCCAGGGGGCCGGCCCGTGATGACGCGCAAAGGGCACCCGTTTGCCGAAGTGCGGCTTGAAGTGCGGCCACGCGATTTTTCCTGTCTTTCGTTCAAACAGAATCGGCGGTCGCTTGCCCGGCATCGGAGATTTGTATTTCGGATTCGGGAACTGCCCCGTATCCTCTCTTTCACCCAGTGCCTTCAATCCCTTCCAGGTCCAGTCCCAAACAGAGGCGTCATAGGCCACGATCTGGCCTTTTTCGTCATCCGTGTGACCCGGTTTTCCCATCGGCGGCACCATCATGGTGACCCAGTCCTTGATCGAAATATCCGGAATGGGTTTCGACCAGTCGGATTTTTTCTTGGTAATGTTCCACTTCTTGTCGAACCAGTCCATGGTCTTGCCGACCAGCTTGTCCGAGGTGACGGGTTTCTCCATCCGGCCTTTTCTGTCCGGAAGCTCCTGCAAGGGCACCATGGCGTCCGTACTCACAAAGGGATAGTCGCCGGACTGAATGGTGTTATACACCCGCCAGTAGCCCCACATGCCCGCCACATAGTGATGGGCCACGTGACAGTGGAACAAAAAATCCCCCGCCAACTGCTGGCAAAGCCCCGAACCGCACTCGGTCTGAAGATCCAGAACCTCGGACGGGCCGATGACTTCCACGTCCACACGGTCGGAAACGGTGCGGATCACGGGAAATTTCACCGGATTGTCCCAGGCCGCCGTCACAAGCATGTCGCCCTTACTGTCGGCTTTGGGTTGACGCAACCAGCGAATCGTTCCGCCGTGTGGATGGTGAGAATGAAAGACCTCGCCACCGCCGTGCACCAGGCGGAATTTCGCGGGATCACCCATGTAGGAACGGGGGATCGTGGTCGGCACATCTCCGAAGGTATAGGAGCTGTAGGCCATGGATTCGTCTTCAAAGTGAAAATATTTTTCCTGCATCGCCAGGTTGTTAATCCCGAACGGCTCCGAGCGGAAGTTCATCGCACGCGCCGACGGACGATAGGCGTCCGTGTTCGGGTCACGCTGCGGGATCATCTCCCCGTCCCGGTTCAGGGGGCGGAAGGACTCATCACCCACTTCGTGATAGACGAGGGCAAACTCCCTGAAGTCCTTGGAAATCGGATCAATTTTATCGTCATAGGCAATCATCATCTGCCAGCCGCTTTCGGCGGGCTTGCCCGTAACAGGGTTCAAATACATCGCACCCATGGGCTCAACAATAAATGATCCGATCAATCCAAGGCTGCCCGGTTCACGTCCGGCATGGCTGTGAAAGGCATGGGCGCCTTCCTGCTCATCCGGCTGGATGTACCATTCAAAAACCTGGGATTCCCCAGCCTTGACATTCGCATCAGGATTGACCGATGTGGCCGGCTGGCCTGTGGCCTGGATGACCATGCTGGAACCGTGAATATGGAGCCCGGCATCCTCGTCTTCAACTTCGTTCCGGAAGGTGATCACCATACAGTCCCCTTGATTGCCGCGAATAATCAGCGGGGTAATCAAGTCGGTCTGATGTCCGAGGCTGACCGCGCCCGGATCAAATCCAGGGGTCGATCTGGCTTCCCGATTCAAACGTTCTTCTTCTCGAATCGCGGGAATATTCTTTGTGATCGCATACATATAGCCCGGATGAAAATCGAGCCACTGGTTCAATGTGACCTCGACATTGATCGCGGTGATATCGAGTTTCTTCACAGGCGCATGGCTGGGGCATCTTCCGCCCGCAGACACAGTCTCACCCGCGCCGGTCGGACCGAGAAACCAGCTCCGGTCCATCTGTTGCATTGTGCTCAAATTACTAAAAGGTCCCGTGTTACCCGATTTTTCGGCGTGACCCTGAATTTCCTCCATCAAGGAACTCATCGCCCGATCCACATCGGCTGCACGGCCAGTATCGCCTTCCTTCGTCTCTTCTCGCTTGATTTGGGCCTTCAATTTTGCTTTCCAGTCGGCGGAAGCAACCATCTTCGCACCCGAATCCTCCGAATGCGAATGGCCGTCTCCACTGGCCAGGGCCCAACCCTGTGCAGAGAAAGTCAGTAAGAGCGCTAATAGCCCTCTTAGTATATTCCTTCCTGATCTCTCCATCATACCCCCTTATTTTTCTCGATTACTGAATTAGCGTTTCTCTGTTGCTTCAGGTGTTTCTTCATATCTTGTGGAACACCTCACTGCTCTCACCGGACGCCGCTCTTCCAATGTCACACATGAAGGATAGATACCGACGCGCGCCCGGCTCGGGGCCGAGATGCGTGTCTAAGTAGCAAGTGACATGCCACAATGGGAGGCAGGGTTTTCTCTTATAAATTCAATATGTTTTAAAATAATTAAAAAAAGAGGGACAACTTTGGGGACAGAAAAGGCTGTCTACATGATTAGACAGTTAGACGCTTTTTTAGACAGATTAAGACGCTAGCTCTTTAGCGATGCCAATTTCTCTGATTCAAGAATTGTAATTTCCCGGCCATTCAAGGCAATGAGCTTCTTTTTTTTGAGCGTGGTCAAAAGACGCACCACCGTCTCTTGCGTCACACCGACTATTTCGGCCAGTTCTTCCCGTTTCAATAAAAGACTGATCCGAATGATCCGGCCTTGCTTCACGCCATGCTTCCGACCTAAATCGACCAGAACCTCGGACAAGCGGGCCATCGCGCTTTTTGAGGCGAGATGATGCGTCCGTTCCCGCCCTTTTTCTACGGCCCGGCTTAAGGCCTCAATCAAGGTCATGGGAAGCCCCGGTAGTGATTTGAGAAGCTGCCTCACAGCATCCCCGGACAAGAAACACACGTCGGAACGCTCCAGGGCCTGCGCCGTCGCGGAATGACGGCCCGACGAAAAAAAACTGCCTTTGTCGATCCAGTCGCCCGGCGAGATGATTTCCAAAATCTGCTGCTGGCCGGTGTCCGAGGATTTCACCAGTTTAATACTGCCCGAGCAAAGCAGGTAGATTCCTTCACAGGAATTGCCCTGATAAAACAAGGCCTGGCCTTTTTCGTAGGCATGGTCTTTTTTCGCCTTCATAAAAAAACCGACCTCTGCCTCGGATAACATGCCGCAGAAGGCAGATTCGGGCCGGACCTCACACTGCAAACAATCCGGGGTCAAATTTCCCTTAGCACGTTTCATTCATTGAACCCATTAAAGCCATTACAAAAAAACAAAACTTACCCGCAGTCGCCCGCTTCTCCCAGCATCTTCTCGATGGCATGGGGGAAAACAGGCAACAGCATTTCAAAATTTTCCCGCACGGCACGCGGACTCCCCGGAAAATTCACGATCAAAGTCTTTCCCCGCACACCCGCCACCGCACGGGAGATAATCGCACGCGGGTTGATTTTGTAGCCCTCCATCCGCATGATCTCGGCCATTCCCGGAATGGGATAGTCGATCACTTTTTCCGTCACCTCCGGCGTCACATCCCGTGGAGAAATCCCCGTCCCGCCCGTCGTCAGGACAAGATTCGCGTGCCATTCGTCCGAGAAGGAAATCAGCGTCTCGCGAATGGCCGTTCTTTCATCGGGGACAATGCGATAAACCACGACCTTCCCCGGCAGTTTCTCCACCAGCTCATGCAAGAGACGTCCACTCTCGTCCTCGCGCCGACCCGCCGCCCCTTTATCGCTGATGGTCAAAACCCCCACTGAAATCATAACCTGCCGACTCACTTAAAAAGCTTGGGATGATTTTCCGCCGCTTCCCGCTTCAGCCCGAAATGGGCATAGGCCGAATCCGTGGCCATCCGTCCGCGCGGCGTCCGGGCAAGAAAGCCTTCCTGAATTAAAAACGGCTCGTACACGTCTTCGATGGCGTCCCGCGCCTCGCCCACCGCCGTCGCCAGGGTTTCGACCCCCACCGGCCCGCCGCCGAACTTTTCGATGATCAGCAGCAACAGTTTCCGGTCGATCGGATCAAACCCGGCCGCGTCAATTTCCATTTGCTCCAGCGCCCCTTGCGTCACCTTCCGGTCGATCTGTCCGTCCGACCGGACTTCGGCGAAATCCCGCACCCGCCGCAAAATGCGGTTGGCAATTCGGGGGGTTCCACGGGTCCGGCTCGCGATTTCCAGCGCCGCATCGGGCGTAATCGGGAGATTCAGAATTCCGGCGGATCGCTGCACAATCTGTTGAAGTTCTTCGGGGCGGTAAAACTCAAGACGGCTGACGACACCGAAGCGATCCCTCAGCGGCGAAGTCAAAAGGCCCGCCCGCGTGGTGGCGGCCACCAAAGTAAAACGAGGCAAATTTAATTTCAGCGACCGGGCCGACGGCCCCTGACCGATCACGATATCGACCTGATAATCTTCCATCGCCGGATAGAGAATCTCCTCCACCGTCGGATGCAGGCGGTGAATTTCATCAATAAAAAAGACATCCCCCTCGGAAAGATTACTTAAAATCGCCACCAAATCCCCGGGCCGCTCAATCGCCGGGCCGGAAGTGCCTTTAATGTTCACGCCCATTTCACGCGCGATGATGTTGGCCAGCGTCGTCTTCCCCAGGCCCGGCGGGCCGTAGAAAATGACGTGATCCAACACATCGCCCCGTTGCTTGGCCGCGCGGATGAACACCGACAGATTCTCTTTAATCTTGGTCTGGCCGATATACTCCGCCAGTGTCGCGGGTCTTAAATTGCCGTCGAAGCGGCTCTCCTCGTCACCGGCCTCGGCGGAGATAATGCGTTCGTCTATTTCCATGTTTTTGAAATCCGTCAAAAAATCAACTTAAAGTAAAAAGTACCCGATTGCATGTTTTGATGTCTAGTGATTTTATCGGCGGCTTGTTAATATAAAGCCCGTTTTCTATTTGAGGATTGGGGTCGAAAACTTGCCCGAAAACACATCAACGGCCCGCTGGCAGTTTTGGATTGACCGGGGCGGCACCTTCACGGACATCATCGCCCGCCGTCCCGACGGCCGTTTGACCTGCCGCAAGCTGCTCTCCGAAAACCCGGGGCACTACGCCGACGCCGCCATTCAGGGCATCCGCGACTTGATGGGACTCGAAGCGGACGAAACCATCCCCGCCGGGAGTATCGAAGCTGTCCGCATGGGCACGACGGTCGCCACCAACGCGCTTTTGGAACGTCAGGGTGAACGGCTGGTGCTCGCCATTACACGCGGCTTCCGCGACGCCCTGCGCATTGGCAACCAAAACAGGCCCGGTCTCTTCGCCCGCAAAATCATTTTGCCGGAGATGCTCTACGAAGAGGTCGTTGAAATTGACGAGCGGGTCTCCGCAGAGGGCGAAGTTTTAAAGCCCATCGACCTCGACGCCCTCAGGGTAAACTTTCAACGCGCCTTGGACGCGGGCATCCGTGCCGCCGCTATTGTCTGTCTCCACGGCTACCGCCACCCCGCCCACGAGCAAGCGGCGGCCAAGCTGGCCCGGGCCATGGGTTTCACGCAAGTCTCCGTCAGCCACGAAACCATCCCTTTAATCAAATTCGTCGGACGAGGAGACACGACTGTGGCCGATGCCTATCTTTCGCCGCTGCTCCGCCGTTATGTCGATCACGTCTCCACCGCGCTGGGCGGTGCGAACATCCTCTTCATGCAGTCTCACGGCGGCTTGACCGCCGCCAAATGGTTCCGGGGAAAGGACGCCATCCTCTCCGGCCCGGCGGGCGGGGTCGTCGGGGCCGTCGAAGCGGGCACGGCCGCCGGTTTCAAACGTATCATCACCTTCGACATGGGCGGCACATCCACCGACGTCGCCCACTTCGCCGGGGAATTCGAACGCAGTTTCGAGGCGGAAGTCGCAGGCATCCGTATGCGCGCGCCGATGATGAAGATTCACACCGTCGCCGCCGGCGGCGGATCACTGCTGATATTTGACGGCAGCCGTTTCCGGGTGGGGCCGGATTCCGCCGGAGCCGATCCAGGACCGGCCTGCTACCGCAAGGGCGGGCCGCTGACGGTCACCGACTGCCACGTCATGCTCGGTACACTTCAACCAGCGTTTTTCCCCCGTATTTTCGGACCGGCGCAAAACCAACCCTTGGACACCGAAGCCGTCCGGCAGAAATTTTCGCAATTGTCCGAACAAATTAAAATCGCCACTGGCGACGACCGCAGCCCCGAGGCGGTGGCTGAAGGCTTTCTTCAAATCGCGGTCGAAAACATGGCGAACGCCATCAAAAAAATCTCGGTGCAGCGAGGTTTCGACGTCACCCGTTACGCCCTCGTCACCTTCGGGGGCGCGGGCGGACAGCACGCCACCCGGGTCGCCGACCGGCTCGGCATCGACACCGTCCTCATCCATCCCCTGGCCGGACTGCTTTCGGCCTACGGCATCGGGCGGGCTGACCAACGGCTTTTGCGTGAGCAATCCATTGAAGCACCGCTTGATGCCAGGGGCATGCCCGCGCTTTGCGATCTTTTTGATCAACTGACGGAGACCGCACGGCAAGACATGATACGGCAAGGGGTCCCGAGGACACAGATCGCCGTATTCAAAAAAATCGACCTGAAAACAGCCGGTACCGACAGCCCCCTGCGCGTCGATTTCGGATCACGGGATGAAATGACATCGGACTTCCAGTCCGCCTACCGGCGGCATTTCGGCTTCGATATGCCAGACAAAGACCTGGTCGCGGCCACGGCCGTCGTCGAAGCCGTCGGAAGCGCGGCACCCCTCGAACACGAGGGAACCTGTTCCCCAAAACACGCGCCGGAGACCGGGCAAAAGAAACCACGGCCAAAAACATTTGCCGCGGCCTTCATGCAAGGCGAAAACACTCGAACGCCCGTCTTTGAGCGGACGGCGCTTTTTCCAGGGAACCGCATCGACGGCCCGGCCATCGTGGTGGAACCCTTCAGCACCATCGTCGTCGAGGCGGGCTGGGCCGCCGAATCGACCGAACATTATGACCTCATTTTAAGACGCGTCACCGAACGCCCCAAGCGCTTCGCCGCCGGAACACGCGCCGACCCCGTTATGCTTGAGGTGTTCAACAATTTATTCATGTCCGTCGCGGAGCAGATGGGGGCGGCCCTCCAAAAAACCGCGGCCTCCGTCAATATCAAGGAGCGGCTGGATTTTTCCTGCGCAGTCTTCGATCCGCAGGGGGGGCTCGTCGCGAACGCCCCGCACATTCCCGTTCACTTGGGCTCGATGGGGGCTTCCGTCCGCGCCGTCATTCAACAATACGAGGGTAAAATAGTGCCGGGGGATGTCTTTGTCATGAACGATCCCTACCACGGCGGCACGCACCTCCCCGACATCACCGTCATCACCCCCGTCTTCGAAAAGGACAGGCTCCTCTTTTTCACGGGGAGCCGCGGGCACCATGCCGATATCGGCGGCGTCACGCCCGGTTCCATGCCGCCCCGAAGTCTTGATCTTTCCGAGGAAGGCGTGCTCCTGCCGCCTCTGCGTCTGGTCGTGTCGGGCCGTTTCGCGGAGGACAACATCCGGCGGCGCTTGACAGCGGCCGTTTATCCCTCGCGCAACCCCGATCAAAACATCGCCGACCTGAAGGCCCAAATCGCCGCCAACCAACGCGGTGCGGAGGCGCTCAGCCGTGTCTGCGCCGAATTCGGGACAGCGACCGTTTTGGCCTACATGGGACACGTGCAAGACTGCGCCGAAGAGGCCGTCCGCCGGGTCATCGGCGCGCTTTCGGACGGCACCTTTGTCTACGCCCTGGACAACGGCGCGCATATCAAGGTGCGGATCGAAATCGACAAGGCCCGCCGCGCCGCCGTCATTGATTTCAACGGCACGAGCCCACAACGGACGGACAACTTCAACACACCCGCCGCCGTCACACGCGCCGCCGTGCTCTATGTCTTTCGGACTTTAGTGGACGACGACATTCCTTTGAACGAGGGCTGCCTTAAACCCATCGACATTCTACTCCCCAAGGGGTCGATGCTGTCCCCCGTTCACCCCGCCGCCGTCGTGGCGGGCAATGTCGAAACCTCGCAGGTCATCACCGACACCCTCTTCGGCGCGCTGGGCGCACTGGCGGGATCACAGGGCACAATGAACAACTTCTGTTTCGGCAACGCGCGGCATCAATACTACGAGACCCTCTGCGGCGGGGCCGGCGCGGGGCCGGGTTTTCACGGTGCCTCCGCCGTGCACACGCACATGACGAACAGCCGCCTGACCGACCCCGAAGTACTGGAGTCCCGCTTTCCCGTCCGCGTCGAGCGTTTTGAAATCCGTCACGGCAGCGGCGGCCGGGGCCAATTCCACGGCGGCGACGGCGTGCGGCGGGCCATCCGTTTTTTAGAGCCGATGCGTCTTTCCATTTTGTCGAACCGGCGCGACATTCCGCCCTTCGGACTTTCGGGAGGCACTTCGGGGGCCACGGGAAGAAACTGGATCAAGCGGCAAGACGGCTCCGTTACCCCCCTTTCCGCCTGCGACGAAACAGACGCCGTCCCCGGCGACCTCTTCGTCATCGAAACGCCGGGGGGAGGCGGGTTCGACTTGAACAATTAAAAAATGGTATTGATTAGGTGGGCCAATATTAGAGTTCCGGAGGTTATTTTATGATCGTATCGCACCTTCAACTTAAAAACTGGCGAAACTTTAAAGAAGTGGATGTTCCTCTGAGAGAGCGAGGATTCTTAGTTGGGCCAAATGCATCTGGGAAATCAAACCTTTTAGATGTTTTTCGGTTTTTGCGGGATATTGCAAAACCGGATGGCGGGGGGCTACAGAAAGCGGTAAAAGATAGAGGAGGAGTGTCAAAATTAAGAAGCCTCGCAGCACGGCATGATCCGGAAATTAGCATTACCATCCACCTTGCAAACAATGCGGAAGACCCTCCTATATGGCAATATAGCATTGGCTTGAAACAAGAACCCCGTGGGCATCGACAGCCCATTCTCTCATTCGAAAGGGTTTGGAAAGAAAATAGACAACTATTAAACAGACCGGATAACGATGACTGTCGAGACCGCGATAGACTTAAACAAACCTTTCTTGAACAAATCAATGCCAATGCGGGATTTAGAGAAATCCCGCGCTATCTAGAGTCCATCACATATTTACATCTCGTACCTCAGTTACTTCGTTATGCGGAATCTTTTCAGGGGCGATTACTCGAAGGCGACCCGTACGGGCAAGGATTCCTTGAACGCGTCTCAAAAACTCAACCTAGAACACAGAAATCGCGTCTAGCAAAAATAGAAAAGGCTCTTAGGATTGCAGTCCCACAGATGGAACAACTCAAACTTGAAAGAGACGAAGCCACGGGGAAACCTCATCTCTCTGCCCTCTATTCACACTGGAGACCTAAGGCTGGTTGGCAAAGGGAAGATCAATTCTCAGATGGAACCTTACGTTTGATCGCTCTGTTGTGGTCTCTGCTTGACGGAGATTCCCTTTTGCTTCTGGAGGAACCTGAGCTATCGTTGAATACAGCCATAGTTTCTCAATTAGCGCCAACAATTTATAAAATGCAGCAGCAAGGTAAGCGTAAACGGCAAATCCTTATTAGCACTCATAGTGACTCCTTACTGAATGATCCAGGCATTGATGGACGTGAAGTACTGCTATTAACCCCAGGCAAGGAAGCCTCTTCGGTAGAAGTCGCCTCAAGTATTCAAGACATTCGGCCTCTACTCACCGAAGGGTTGTCTGTCGGAGAAGTGATACTACCACGTAGCAAGCCAGACAATATAGACCAACTAGGGTTAAGTTTTTAATGAATAAAATTTTTATCACCCTAGCCGTAGAAGATTCCCTGAGTGAGGCAGTCGCGAAAAAGATTCTACTTCAGTCCCAGAAAGAATATCATGTAGTTCAATGCCTAGGGAAAAACGGATTTGGTTATTTAAAATCTAAAATAAACGCTTTCAACCAAGCCGCCAAAGGTATGCCATTTTTTGTATTAACTGATCAAGATTCGACAAAAGACTGTCCTCCATCCAAGATTTCAAAATGGCTGAATCAGCCACGCGATCCAAACCTTATATTTCGTGTGGCCATTATGGAAATAGAATCGTGGGTTATGGCACACAGAACAGCAATTTCGGGCTTTCTATCTGTCCCTTTAAACCATCTCCCTCAAGAAACAGATTCTATTCAAGACCCCAAACAAGCCCTTTTGTCCCTTGTCAAAAAATCAAGATCGCACAGACTAAAAACCGATTTGCTTCCGCAACCTGGTTCTACAGCAAAGGTCGGGCCATACTACAACAACCGGCTTATACAATTTGTGCGAAACGAATGGAACGCTTACCAAGCTAGCGAAAACTCAGAGAGCCTAAAAAAAGCCCTTGTGTGTCTCCACAAATTCACCCCGATCTATAAAGAAGGCGCATGACATTCGGCCTAAAAGACAAAACCATCAAAAAAATCCGGGGCGTGCTTTCCCAATACCCGGAGGTGGAAAAGACCGTCTTGTACGGCTCGCGGGCGACGGGCAATTTTAAAAACGGGTCGGACATCGACTTAACGTTTCACGGCGCGGGGCTGACGCTTTCGATCGTCCACAAAATCGACAACGACTTGGACGACCTGCTTTTGCCCTACACCTTCGATCTTTCGATCTTCGGCCAAATCGGCGATCCCGGTTTGATCGACCACATCAAAAGGGTCGGCGTCGTTTTTTACGAAACGGCACCTCCGCCTTTTCGAATAACGCGGGAGATCGCCGGCGCCCTGACCGCCCACGCGCTTGCGGAAGACCCGAACGAGTGCTGCGGGCTGCTTTCGGGAAAAGGGAATGTTGCCACGGAGATCCACCGGATCACAAACCTCCCCTCGGACGATCCGGCCGTGCGAGGCCTGAACGTCCCCGCCGACCGCACGTTGCGCTACGTTATGGCCCCGAAGGAACAGATCGCAGCCTTCAAACGGATGCGGGAAAACGGCACGGAATTATTGGCAATCTATCATTCCCACACCGCCTCCCCCGCTTATCCCTCACAAACGGACATCCGGCTCGCCTTTTATCCCGACGTTCACTATCTGATCGTTTCGCTGGAAAACAAAAACACACCGCAGGTTCGGGCCTTTCGCATCGTGGACAAGAAAATCACGGAAACTAAAATCTGCCTTCAGTAAAAAGAAGGCGCGGGATCAGACCGCGCTGGAGAGTTGTGACATGGCTTTTTTCAGCACCGCCGCCGAAGCGGACAAGGCTTGATACTCCGTATCGGAAAGACGGCTTTCGATAATTTGATGCACGCCCTGATTGGAGACAATGGCGGGTACGCTGAGGGTGACGTCGCGCAGACCGAAGTCGCCGTCGAGCCAGGTTGAAACCGTCAGCACACTGTGTTGCCCGCGCAGGATGGCCCCCACGATACGCACCAGCCCGAGACCGACGGCGAAATACGTGGCCCCTTTGTAGTTGATGATGTGATAGGCCGAGTCGCGCACCGCGCGCTCAATGGCCGCGCGCCTTTCGGGCCAGTCGGCGTGTTCGCCATATATCGCGCAGTAACGGTCGATGGGCATGCCCGCCACGTGCGCCAGAGACCAGGCCGCAAACTCGCTGTCGCCATGCTCGCCCAGCACGTAGGCATGCACATTGTGCACATCGACACCACAGTAGTCGCTCAGCATGTAGCGCAGCCGAGCGGTGTCCAAAACCGTCCCCGATCCGATGACCCGGCCCGGCGGCCAGCCGGAACATTTCAGGGCCACGTGGGTGAGAATGTCCACGGGATTGCTGACAATGAGCATCACGCCGACGGCGTTTTTCGACACGACATCGGCGACGATATTCTTGATAATCCTCGCGTTTCTTTGAAGCAGTTCGAGCCGCGTTTCGCCGGGCCGCTGGGCCGTCCCAGCCGTGATCACGATCACCTGCGCGTCGGCGTAGTCCGCCGGACAGCCTTCGTAAATCGAAACGGTGTCGAAAAACGGCTCGCCGTGGGCCAAGTCCAGCACCTGTCCCTTGGCAAGATCACTGTTTGTGTCGATCAGGGCGATTTCATCAGCCAGGCCGCTCTGCGCAAGTGCGTAGCAGAAGGTGGAGCCGACCGCGCCCGCCCCCACGACGGCGACCTTTCGCTTCTCTCCGTTTGTTTGTTTTTTCATCCTGGCATGCACTGTTTCGAAGAAGGCTAATATCCCGAGGCCAGCTCGAAGGTGTGGCCGATTTGCGATGCCTCGGCATGGGCTGTAAAGAGAATAACCTGCCGCTTTTTGGAGATAATCTGCAGGATGCGAATCGCGGTTTGCCTGGAGATCTGATCCAGGGCTGTAAAGGGGTCATCAATAAAAAGAGGGAAGGGAACCTCGGGAAACTGACTGATGACTGAAAGCGTGAGCGAAAGAAACACCTGATCGGCCACCCCGTCGCTTAAATGATGGAGCGGGGTTTCGCCCACAAAAATGCCGCCGTCTTCCCTCACTTGAATGGGGGCGGCATGCCCCGGACGAAAACGCCGGAATAAAATACCGGCGTCATGTTCGAGCCGCGCCCGGCGCTCGGAGGGACGCTCGCCGCTGATATTTAAAACCGAGACAAAATCCGTGGCCAACGGCCCCGGGGACGAGACCTCTAATCCCGGCAGCCCCGCAAAGGTCGGGTCGGAGGTTTCCATTGGCGCGTCAAATTCCCTTAAGCTTTCCTGGAGACGATAAACCTCTTCGGAGAGTTGTTGCTGGTCTTTGAGTTTCTCTTGCAAATCGGCGGCCTCGGCATCGAGTGTTTCGCTTTGCGCCTGAAGCGCCCCAGGCGTTTCGCCCGCCAGAGTTTCCTCGGCTTTTTTGAGCGCGGCCTCTTTTTTTCCGATTAAATTCAGATAGGCCTGCTGACTGTTTTTGAACTCCGAAAAATCCTTCGCGCCTGTTTTTTCAATCAAGCCTAAAAGCACCGCATGCTCTTTTTCAAACACGCTCTGACGCCTGCGGCCTCTTTCCTTCAAAGCCTTTAATTGCTTTTCGATTTTTTCCTTTTCCGTCATCGCACGCGAGCGCTTGAAATATCCAAAGCCCGCCAGCGCATTCCCCCCTAAAAATCCACCCAAAAAGATAAAGCGGGCCGGACCCAGCAGTGTCACGGCAAAGGGGAGCAGGATGGAGAGAACGGCGATCGCAAGTCCGGTGATGATAATCGGGTCTTTCCCGCGATTGAGCGTCTGCCGCGAAATCAGCGCCGCTTCAAGCGACTGCGCCTCCGCGACGACTTCGTCCATATCGGACTGTAAATCGCTTTTTCCCGCTTCGTAGGCCTGTTCCTGCTCGGAGCTCATCGTGCCCTCCGAAACAAAGACGGCATACTTCTCTTGACAGACCTCCTCCATCCGCTTCGTTTTCTGTTGGATGTCTTCCAATAATGAAAGTCGTTTTCGAATCGCGGCGGCCTCGTCCTGTTTCAAGAGCATCTGATCTTCAACTTCGGTGAGGGCATCCAGCTCACGCTCGGCTTCCTTTAAGTCCTTCTCCGCCTTGAGTCGCCCGTCTTCGGGAAGGCCTTCCTGTTTTGGCTGGATGCCGCCATTCCCCGCAACAACGGTTCTTTCAAAATGAGGCGTGTCGGATTCCGCGCCACTCCCCGCCGCATGGGGGGTGTGAGACGGCAGCCGAAGACGGTCAATCATAAAAAGGAGTCCCCGTTCGTTTTCATCAAGTCCTCCGACGGTCTCCCTGAGCCACTCAAAAATGTTGCCCCGGTCTGTTTCGAGGGTCTTGAATTTCTGGGTCGCGGTGTCCATTTGCGATAAATTCCAAACCTCTTGTCGATAGTCGCGGGCAATGCGATACAAAACGTGATCCTGGGTTCGAAACATAACCGCAGCCTGCGTGGTTTGGTTATCTGTGAAAGCAATATAATTAGACGGTGTATCGGAAAAAAGGGAAGAAAGGACTTGATAAACCATCGTTTTTCCCGAGCCGTTTTGCCCGACGACGGTATTAAAGCCCGGCTTAAACGTGATGCGCTGCGGCTTCTCAAAGGGACGAATGCCGTATAAGTCGATCGCCAAAAGAATCATCTGCTTCTACCGAATCAGGATGGCGCTGCTGAATGAATGCATGGGAAAAAGTATACCAGAAGATCCCGGGAACGGCGCGAGACAGTCGTTTTTCTCGTCCCGTTTTTGACAGGCTTATCGACCCGCCGTGCCGTCTTCGGGAATGGGATAACGTTTGAGTATTTCCCGGCACGCCGCTTTCAGGCGTGCGTTTTGATGTTTCTCCGCGCCCGCAATCAGGATACGGCATTTCTGGTGCAGCACACGGCGCGCGGCGGCTTCATCGTCACCCTTCACAAGACCTGCCCGCAAAACCCCGTCAATCGCCCGCACGCGGAAGCGGTCCATGCCCCAGTATCGCCTCGAAAGCTGATCCTCGTGACCACCGTACTTGATCGTCAGAGGATCGTCGAGATACAGCACGGGATACCTCGAGCATATTCTCAGCCACAAATCATAATCCTCGCAAACGGGCAGTGTTTCATCAAAGCCCCTCACTTCATCAAAAAGCGCCTTCTTGATCAATACCGCCGAGGGAGAAATGGCGCAGCGCGGCAGGCAGTGTTGAAAAATCCATCCCCCTTTTTTTTGGTGTTTTTTCATGGGGTTGACACGGACGCTATTGCGAATCCAGATTTCGTTCGTGTGGCAAAGGAGGTGGCCGGGTTGCAATCTCAGGGCCTCAATCTGGCGGGCGAGCTTCTTCTTCGCCCAGGCGTCATCGGAATCTAAAAAGGCGATCCAATTGCCGGTCGCCATCCGAACGCCCAGGTTTCTCGCCGCGCTGACCCCCTGGTGATCCTGCCGGACGCATCGCACTGCTGGAAACTGCTTCGGGATAATTTGCTCGGCCCCGTCCATCGAACCATCGTCAACGACAATGATTTCGTCCACGGGGAGGGTCTGATTCAAAACAGAGTGCAGCGCCCGCGAAACAAGGTCTTTACGATTGAAAACGGGAATAACGACGCTGACGGTGTATTCAGACACGTGCGAGTCCCGTCAGACGGTTTGGGATACGGCTCACCCTTTGGAAAGTCAGTCGAGCGGCGGGCGCATGACGTGGAGTTTGACAGTTCGGTCTCCGCCGCCGGAGGCGAGCAGCGCGCCATCGGGAGAGAAGGCAAGCGCGGCGACATAGAGATCATGTTCGTCTTTGAAGGTCTCTTTTTCCTTCAGGGTCGTGGCGTCCCAAAAACGGACCGTTTGATCCGCGCCGCCGGAGACGATGGTCTTTCCGTCCGGTGAAAAAATCGCGGTGTGAATCGCATCTGTGTGTCCCGTGAGCTGACCGCTTTCATGCAGGCGCTTCAGATCCCACAGCCGCACCACCTGATCCCCGCCGGCGGAAATCAACGTCGCGCCGTCGGGTGAAAAGGCGACGGTGGACACCAATGCCGTGTGCCCTTTTAAAACGGCGATTTGCTTAGACCTCTCCACATCCCAAAGTCTGACCGTGTGATCCGTGCTGCCTGTCGCCAGCACCTTCCCGTCCGGTGAAAAGGCGACGGCGTTGACAGACTTGGCGTGTCCCCTCAACTCTCTTTTTCCCCGGCCGGATCGGGCATTCCAAAGACGGACAGTGTTATCGGTACTGCCGGAGGCCAGTATTTTCCCGTCCGGTGAAAAAGCGACGGCCCGCACACGCTTGGAATGTCCGAGGACGGACTTTCTTTTTCCCGTCTCCACCACCCACAGATCGGCCGTTTTGTGATAATTGCCAGAGGCGACAAATTGACCGTCGGGCGAAAAAGCGACGGCGCGCACCAGGTTCTGATGGCTCAGCGAAAACCTGAGCGCTCCGGTTTCGACCACCCAAATCCGGACGGTTTTATCATAGCTTCCCGTCGCGAGCAAGGTGCCGTCCGGTGAAAACGCCAGAGAGCGGATAATGTCACCGTGCCCCGTCAAAACACGGTCCTCAGACATGAAATCACTCATCTCGGCGCTCAACGGCATGACCCCCATCAGGGCTGCCGGCAAAACCCACAACACGACAAATACTGACGGCTTGATTTTTCGAAGCATGTTACGCATCACTTGTGCCTCAATCCATTTGATCACTGGCATTATATCATTGCTCAGGGCCGCAATTCACCCTTCACAGGGGCTTATGCCGAGCCCCTTTCAAGACCATCACGCCCAGGATAAAGAGAATTGTCGAGGTGGCGGCGGAAAACATGCAGTACTGACAGATGGCCTCAATCACGTAAATTTGAAGATAGACAAACCACAGCGAAAACAAAAAACCGATGGACGTGGCGCCGGCGGCCCAAAGATAAACCCAATCCTTTTTCGTATCAAGATAGGCGATGACGGACAAAAAAATGGCGACATAGTACAGCGCACCCCAAACGCCCAGGGGAAGACCGAACATCACCGCATAAGCACTTGCCGCAACCTTGTCACAGCCCTCGGAGATGGTGCAGTTGAGCGGCCCGCCGAGATAGTGCCTGGCCGCGAGATACACACTGTCCACAAACCCTAGGAAACTCACCACCAGAAAAGCAACGGCAACCCACTTAGGCGGTGCGGTCAATCGCCTTTTGGATAAGCCGTTTAAACTGCTCATAATTTCTCGGGTTTTGAATTTTAACGCCATTCAGGAAAAAGGTCGGCGTGCCGTTCACATTCAGGTCCTGACCGCTTTGGGCATCACCATCAACCGCCCGCCTGACCGCTTTGGAGTCAAGGTCTTCACGAAAAAGCGCCAGATCAAGATCAATTTTTTTGGCATAGTCGAGAAAAAGGTGCTCCGCGTTTCCGAGCGACGACCACGCCGTCTGATGCTCAAAGAGCATGTCGTGCATTTCCCAAAACCGCCCTTGTTTCCCGGCGGCCTCTGTGGCACGGGCCGCCAGATTTGCGTTCGAATGAATATGCGCCAAGGGGAAGTGCCGGTAAACAAAGCGCAACTCATCTTTAAATTCACGGTGAAGGCGTTTGACGATCGAAAAATAACTCCCGCAGGCAGGACATTGAAAATCGCTGTATTCAACGAGCGTCACCTTCGCTGCGGGGCTTCCTTTCATCCAGTCGTCTTGGGTCACAGGAATGTCCGCGCGATTCTCGCCGACATTTGATCCCGATATGGTCTTCGGAGGGGACGCGAAATAAACAATCCCCCAAACCACAAAAACCAGACCCAGCACCACCGAAACCCACAGCCTTGCCCGGCCGGAACGCTTTGGAGCAGGCGGCCTATTTCTTCCTTTTTTAGATTTCTTTTTTTTCCGAGAACCCACCGCAATCACTCACTCAAACCAAAACAAACCCTTGACCCATTATACCATTCAAACACCCATCACCAGGAATGACTACCCGCGTCTGTAGGCTAACACAGGCCAGTTCAAAATTGACATTCAGCATTTTAATTCTCTCGATTACTGTTCCCCTGACCGCCGCCTGCCTTTACCCCAAAACAGGGCCTGTGTTAATTTCAAATCATGGTTGTTTTTGAT
>JBHHXB010000026.1:0-18900 GCA_046756825.1 Nitrospiria bacterium
GCGGTGGAGCTGACGGCCGAGGGCTGGTTTTTCATGACTTCTCTGCCTGATCCTCCCGCCGAGGCCTTTCTCATGGGGAAGGCGGGTGTTTTTGAGATCGTCGTTGGTTCAGATTCCAGGGTGCGCGGCCGTCTTTATCCGCCTTCGTCCGGCGCACCCTTCACGCTGACCTCAACGGGCGCAATCACCCTCCAGACATGGCATCACATTGCCTTACTCGTTGATCGTACCAATAACCGCGCCTACATTGCCTTGAATGGGAAAATCTCGAATGTCGTTCCGCCGCCCACCGCGTTGGCGCAGAATACGAACCGCTTTACTGTGGGGAGCACGGATGGAACGAATCTCTGGGTGGGCATGGCGGATGAAATTCGCGTGACGCAGGATGTGCGTTATCCTGCCACCGGTTTTACGCCGCCGCTCGAATTGCTCGTCCCCGACTCGCCCTTTATTTCAGGTGCGCGGAATACGGTTCACGCCTTGTATCATTTTGACGAAGCCGCAGGTGCTTTTCAGTTTCGGGATTTTTCACTGCGTCTGAATACTCTTTTTAGAATTGGCCTAAGCGGTTTTCAGCCCTTCGGGAGAATGCGTATCCCGCGCCAGTTTCACACGGCCACGGAAAATGCCTTTAACGACGGCCGGATTTGGATTGCGGGCGGGATCGACAGCGCGGGCAATGCCGTGATCGAAAGTGAAATGATCGGTGTCAATGGAGAGGTCGCCTTTGATGGGGATCTTTCTGTTCCAATGATTATCCAGGTTATCAAAAAAAAGGTCGGGGAGGGCGATGGCGCGACGACTATATTTACCTTCAGCCTCACCCCCGGTGTGCTTCAGCCCGGATCAGTAAAGGTGACGGCGGGAAGCGTTGTCGCGACGGATGATGGCGTTGGGAATATGAGCGGAACCGGGATTGCTTCAGGCACGGTCGATTACACAACAGGTGACGTTCGTCTGACGTATGCCGCGGGGTCTATTCCGGCAAGCGGAGTACCGGTGACCGCCGACTATAATTTTCAGCGGAACAGCGGCATTTTGAATCATACGGCGACCCGTTTGTCGGATGGGCGTATTGTGGTGGCGGGAGGAGAAGATGATCAGCGCGAACCCAGAGGAGAACTTTTTCTCATCACGCCCACGATATCACCACCCGGCGTGAGCATCGTGACCCCGCTTTCGTTTTCGCTAAACACGCCCCGCCGCTTTCATACGGCGACGGCGCTGGCCGACGACAGCGTGCAAATCGCGTTAGGAGAGGGATTGACCAATACCTTGAGTTCAATCGAAGTTTTGGAGCCGGCTCCCTCGCTGCCCGATACCTTCAGCCTGGGAACGCCGCGGAGCCATGTTGCTTCCAAACTGCACAAAGCCGTGATTCCGAGATCCTGCGACAGCACGTTGCCGTCCGAAATGCTGTTATTGGTCGGCGGGTACGACGGCACCAATACACCGTCCAAGGGCAGCCCGCCGTTGCGGACGGGACGGGTTCGCCATGCCCTGGCCTGTCTTCCCGATGGGAAAATACTGGTGACGGGCGGTATCAGCAAATTCGGGACGGTTTTAGACACGGTAGAACGCTACGATCCCGCGACAGATGCATATACGCTGTTAAGCACCGGAATGAATACGCCGCGCGCCGATCACACGGCGACATTGCTGGACAACGGCACGGTTTTGATTGCGGGCGGATTTGACCAAAACGGTCAGGCGATTCAGAGTGCGGAAATCTACGATCCCGCGCAGAACCGCTTCACGATCTTGTCGAGCCGGATGAGCCAGGGACGCTTCGGCCATATTGCCCTGCCGTGGACGGACCTCTCGACGGGGAACAAAGGAGTGCTTCTGATTGGGGGATCGGACAACGACGGACGGCCGATTGCGTTGCTGGAAATTTATTTTCCGTAGACGCTTTCATGAATAGGCGTAAAATTTCCCTAAAAATCTTGACTTTATCGCATGAAAGCGATAGCTTATTTGCCGGACTCTGCGATGGCAACCTTACAAAAAACGGGCACAATGCTGGTGTTTTTTATCCTCCTGGGTGGGGTTTCGGGCGGCATTCTTTCTGAAATTCTTCGCCGTATGTCAACGGCCCCCTTTGTCCACGACATCTTTCTAAAGGGCTTTAAAGTCGGTATTACGCCGCCCATGACCGTGGACCTTCACTTGGTGTCCTTCACTTTGGGATTTTCAATTCAGGTCAACCTTTTAATCTTACTGGGCGTGATTTTAGGGATTTACACCTACAAACAGGCCTAGAGGTTTTCGACTTAGTCTAACGCGGAAAATGCCCTAGCCCTAGACTTCCAGAATTTCCATCTCTTTGAGGGTTTTGATGCGGTCGCGTAATTCCGCCGCGCGTTCGTATTCCAGAAGCCGCGCGGCTTCCCGCATTTCCCGGTCGAGGGTTTTGATGAGTTTTGCGCGCTCTTTTTGCGGGAGATAATGGGCTTGCGGCTCGGCCACGGTGTCTGCGGTCTTTTGTTCGCCGTAGGCTTCCTCTCGAAGGCTGACCGGAATTTGTTTACGGATGGTCTCGGGTGTGATGCCGTGTTTTTGATTGTAAGTTATTTGAATTTTTCGCCGCCGGTTGGTTTCATTGATCGCCGCCTGCATGGACTCGGTGACGGCGTCGGCGTAAAAAATCACTTTTCCCGCAGCGTTTCGCGCGGCCCGGCCCGCCGTTTGGATGAGTGAACGCTGCGAACGAAGAAAGCCTTCCTTGTCCGCGTCGAGGATGGCGACGAGGGAGACCTCCGGCAGATCGAGCCCTTCCCGCAGCAAGTTGATGCCGACCAGAACATCAAAGGCTCCCAGCCGAAGTTCTCGAATTACCTCCATTCGTTCAATGGTTTTGATGTCCGAATGCAGATAGCGGACTTTGACGCCGATCTCTTCGTAATACTCCGTGAGGTCTTCCGCCATTCGCTTGGTGAGCGTTGTGACCAGTACCCGTTCCGAACGCGCGGCCCGTGCACGAATTTCTTCAAGCAGGTCATCCACCTGGCCGGTTGCGGGCCGGATGAGGATTTCGGGATCGATCAGGCCCGTGGGGCGAATGACCTGCTCGACGACCTTGCCTTGGGCGTGTTCCAATTCATAAGGGCCGGGTGTGGCGGACACATAGATGGTTTGGTGCATCAAGCGCTCGAATTCTTCAAACTTTAAAGGGCGGTTGTCGAAGGCCGAAGGCAGCCGGAAGCCGTAGTCGATGAGGTTTTTTTTTCGCGCATGATCGCCCCGGTACATGCCGCCCACCTGCGGCACGGTGGCGTGGCTTTCGTCGATGACGAGGAGAAAATCCTTTGGGAAGTAGTCGAGGAGGGTGGGCGGCGGTTGTCCGGGGGCGCGGCCTGAAAAGTGGCGCGAGTAGTTTTCGATGCCGTTGCAATAGCCGATCTCCCGGATCATTTCCAGGTCGAAGCCGGTGCGTTGCTCAATCCGCTGGGCCTCCAGGTGCATGTGGCGATCTTTAAAATACTTGATCCGCTCCTGAAGTCCGTCCTCGATTTCGATCAGCGCGTTTTCGAGACGTTCGGGAAGGATGACGTAGTGACTGCCGGGGTAGATGGCGATTTTCGGCAGTCGGCGGAGGACGTCCCCGCGCAGGGAATCAATTTCGTAAATCGCATCCACCGTGTCTCCGAAAAATTCGACGCGGATGGCGTTGGCGTCCGAGGCGGCGGGAAAGACCTCGACGATGTCGCCCCGTACACGAAAGGTGCCGCGGTGGAAATCAAAGTCGTTCCGCTCATATTGAATCTCGACCAGCTTTGATAAAACGGCGTTTCGTTCGATGTCTTGTCCTTCTTCCAGGTAGACGAGCATGCCGTGATAGGCCTCTGGCGACCCCAGGCCGTATATACAGGATACGGACGCGACAATGACGATGTCGTTGCGCTCCAGCAGGGCCGATGTCGCGGCGTGGCGCATGCGGTCGATGGCATCGTTGATTGAGGAATCCTTTTCGATCAGCGTGTCGCTCTGCGGAATATAGGCCTCCGGCTGGTAGTAGTCGTAATAGCTGACAAAGTATTCCACGGCGTTTTCGGGGAAGAAATCTTTAAACTCTCGATAAAGCTGTGCGGCCAGCGTTTTATTGTGCGCGATGACCAGCGTGGGTTTTTGAACTCGCTCGATGACGTTGGCCAGCGTGAAGGTTTTACCCGAACCGGTGACACCGAGCAAAACCTGATGCGCCTCGCCGCGTAAAACGCCTTCGGCCAAGGCATCAATGGCCTTGGGCTGATCGCCCTTGGGGGCGAAGTTTGATGTGATATTGAATCGGCTCATTTGAGGCATTTTAGCATAAGGAGGCTCTGATGAAGTGAAGGGATTCTCGCCTTGACTTATTTTTAAAGATCGGGAATAATCGCAGTATTGCTTGTAATTTGTAAAATAGTAATAAACGGGGGACTTTTCTTGTTTTTTAGCCTGTGGGAAAATCGCCGGGTTGGTTCATTGGAGAAGGAGGCCCACCCTGCTTTGTTTAAAGCTCAGATCGCCTTTCAGGGTAACTTCGTGCGATTGAGGCTTAATACTTCGTTTTTGAGTGCCTGATGCTTCAAACGCACGGCTTACTTTCGGAACACTGGAAGCAGATTCAACAGTCTTGCTCATCTTTCTGCGGGTTTCCTGTCCTGATTTACGATCCCCGGCAAAAAAAACTGTTAACGCCACCGCAACAAGAAAGAGGTGTCTGTCAGTTGGTTCACGAAATTGGAAGAGACCTTTCTTGTTTTGAGACCTATGCTCAAAACGTGCGGCGCGCACTGGACACAAAGGAGGTTTTGCTTTGTCAGTGTCAGGCCAAGCTGTCGTATTTTGTTATTCCGGTGTCACTTGAAGAAGATGTCAACTACGCGATCATCGGGGGGTATGCCTATTGCTCTCCCGAAAACACCGATATCTTTCGCGGAAAAGCGGCCGAATGGGGTATTTCTTCAAAATGCATTGCGACCTCAATCGAAGAACATCCTGTTTTAAGTGAGACTTTACTGCTTCAGAAGGCACAGGATCTTCAGGTGATCGGAACACGTCTTATTGAAAGCGTTCACCATCAAAACCAGTATCAGTTAAAGGCGTCCTGTCTCGGCATGTTGACGCGGATTACGAATCAATTCAAAGCCGATCCCGAGTTTTCCGGGGATTACGCCGCGCTCTTAAATTCAGTCGGGATTCTTTTTAATCTGGAGCAGGCCTTTATTTTGAACCAGGCCTCTTTTGAGACGGGGTATAACGAGCTTGCGTCCTTTGGGAAAAAGACACCCGAGCTCAAGGTGTCGTGTCTTGCGCTTGATCCCTTGTTCAAGAAGCTTATGAGTGAAGCCGACTCGGTTTTTGTGAATGATCTTGAGATGTTGTCTCAGGCGGGGTTTCCGGTTTCGACCGATTGCTGCCACCTCTTTTTGCTTTCAAAAAATGATTTGGCAACCACAATACTTGTGATTGTGAACACTGAGTTATCGGACGAAGCGAGGGAAATGCTCTCCACGTTTTGTTTGCAGACCGGGGTTGTCATCGATCTGCTTGCATTACAAAATCAAATTTCCAGACAGCGCAGCAGTATACGTTCTTTATCGGCCTTGACAGATTTCAGTTTTCAGCTTGAAGAAGAGGCGTTGTATAAAAAACTGCTGGAGCAGACCACGCAGGCCCTCAATGCCGAGCAGGGCTCTCTGATGGTGTTTGATGATAAAAAAGAAGCGCTCTCGGTGAAGGCGATGACGGGGGTGAGTCCCGCCCTTTTTTCACTGTTTAATCAAAAAATGGGCGAAGGGATTGCGGGTCGGGTCTGTGAATCCCGTTCAGCGCTGTTGGTCCAGGATATTTCTGAGGATAAAAGGGTGAGCGCCAGTCCGAGATCGAGATATAAAACCGCTTCTTTTTTGAGTGTACCGCTCATCAAACATAAAGATGCCGTCGGTGTGGTGAGTCTTGCGGACAAGGTGGACGGACAGTGTTTTACCGAAGAAGACTTGAATCTGCTGATGGCGATGGGGAGTTTTCTGACCATGGCGATAGAACGCGCGCGGCTTTGCACGACAGCGGCGGTTTTGAAGGAGATTTCAATCTCCGATTCGCTGACGGGCTTGTTGAACCGGCGGTACTTTTTCGAACGCCTGACGGAAGAGATTGAACGGACAAAACGGCATGGGCTCCCGACCTGTCTCATTATGATTGATATTGACGATTTCAAAAAAATCAACGACACCCACGGGCACATGGCGGGGGACGAGGCCTTGAAGTGGCTGGCGCGGCTGCTTCGCAATACGATTCGGGCGATTGATGTCGCGTCGCGCTACGGGGGAGAGGAATTTACCGTCATCCTGCCGAACACAAAGATCGAGGATGCGCGGATCATCGCGGAGCGGGTTTGCCTGGCCGTAGAGCAAAAGAGCCGCCGTCAGAAAAAAAATTCGCCGGGCGGTAATTTAACCGTGAGTGTCGGTCTCGCCAGCTTCCCCGGTGACGCGGCGACCGCGCACGAGTTGATTCACCACGCGGACATTGCGCTGTATGAAGCAAAGCATCGCGGGAAAAACCGCGTTGTGGTCTATGAGGCTCCCTCGAATTAGGGCTTTTCCCCTTGACGCGTCTCTCGTGTGAATCCGCTTTTAAGATGCAGGTCGCGCTGGGGAAAAGGAATTTCGATGTCGTGGGCCTTCAGTTTCTTGAAAATCAAATAATTGATTTCGCTGCGGAGCACGAGCGGGTTGTCGGTGTAGGTATCCGTCCAAACCCGTAAAAGAAAATTCAGCGCGCTGTCTCCGAATTCGTCTAGTAACACTTGGGGTTCGGGGTTTTTGAGGATGCCCGGGTGCTCCGCCGCGACCTCGAAAAGCGCAGCCCGGACCACCTCGGGATCGGAGCCGTAGGACACGCCGACGGGAATGCTGCGCCGGACAAGCCGGTCGGTGTGGCTCCAATTGATGACGGTCGAAGAGATAAATTCCGAGTTCGGGACGATGATGGAGATATTTTCATTGGTGACGACGGTGGTCGCGCGCGGGGAGATATTGATGACATTGCCGAGCACTTCGTTAACCTGAATCCGGTCGCCGACTTTAATAGGCCGTTCAAAGAGGATAATAATACCGCTCACAAAATTGCTGGTGATATTTTGAAGACCAAAACCGACCCCGATTCCCAGTGCCCCCGCGAGGACTGTAATCGCGCTTAAATCGACACCCGCCGATTGCAGGATCATCAAAAAACCGATGAAGATCACGGTGTATCGAATGATGGACCCGGTGGCTTCGCTGATCCCGATCCCGATATTTTTCTTTTTTTGCAGACCCTGCACAATCCAGGTCTTCAGCTTGTCGGTGAGATAAAACAGGAGGCTGACCAGGAGGATGATGTAGACAATCGACCACAGGGTGAATTGACTTTTTCCCAAAACAAAGAGCGGAATATTTAAAAAATCTCTGAGACCGCTAAAAAAGGATTGAATCATGTTCATCGACGAGCGCTCTTTTTTTGTGAGGTGTAGGCCTTGTTACATGTTTGTCAGTGTGCGTCACCCCGATTTTCGAAGCATACTGTACAATATCCGTGATAAAATAACGACTTCATAATTGTAATGCCTGCTGCTTTTGTTGATCTTTCTTGCACGGTTTTTTTATTTCAACACTGCATTTTACCACGATAAAGTGTTAGTCTCTTTTGTTGTCGTTGTTTCCTCATTGTATCGGAAAATACATCTTTTATGCGGTCATCCGGGTAGATTGGAGTCGTTCTTGAATGGGGATCCATTTGGTGCCCCCTTGTTTTGATAGGTGAACGATTCAATCAGGTTTGGAGGCGGGTATGGACAAACAGCACAATACAAGCAACAGGGGATCTCGCGGGAAATGGATTATTTTTACACTCATCGGACTGGGTATCGCGGCATTTTTCTTTTTTGATCTCGGACAATACGTCACACTTGAAGCCTTGAAACAAAATAAAGAGTCTTTGAAAGCATACGCGCAGGAAAATTATCTGTTGACGGTACTCGTCTTCATCGTGATTTATATGCTCCAAACGGCCTTGTCCTTGCCAGGCGCGGCCATTTTGACGTTGGCGGGCGGGTTTTTATACGGGACCTTGTGGGGGGCGATTTTTGTTAATATCGGGGCGACGGCGGGCGCGGGACTGGCCTTCATGGCCGCGCGCTATCTTTTCCGGGATGCGATTGAAAAGCGGTTTGGCAAGCGTTTGTCCGGGATTCAAGAGGGCTTTACGAACAATGGTTTTAACTACCTTTTGACACTGCGGCTCATCCCGCTCTTCCCCTTTTTTCTGGTGAATCTGGCTTCCGGTTTGACACGCATCAAGCTTTCCACCTATCTCCTGGCCACCGCCATCGGCATTCTTCCCGGGAGCCTGGTTTTTACGAACGCGGGAAAGCAGATTGGCGGGATTAACGCCTTAAAGGACATCGCTTCTCCCGGTGTTCTGGGAGCCTTTTCTCTCCTGGGGCTGTTGTCTCTGGTCCCCGTGGTTTACAACAAAATGAAAAAGGCGTCCCCGGAGAAACGGGAAGTCCATATCGCAAAACCGTAAATTAAATCTTTAATAGAACCCGGGGGATAAAATGGACGTTTATGATTTAGTGGTGATCGGCGGCGGGGCGGCGGGCCTGGTGACGGCGAGCGGCGCGGCCCAGCTCGGCGCGAAGGTGGCGCTGATTGAAAAGGAGCGACTCGGCGGTGAATGTCTGTGGACCGGCTGTGTTCCGAGCAAGGCCCTTATTGACGCCGCAAAGACAAAACGCCGGATTGATCTTGCGCGAAAAACGGGTTTTGAAATGGGAGAGGTCGTGACTGACTTCGCCAAAGTCATGGATCACGTGCACGAGACGGTGATGGCGATTGAGCCGCACGACAACCCGGAGCGCTTCAGAAAAATGGGGATTCGCGTGATTCAGGGCCACGCCACGTTTACCGGGCATGACCGTGTCGAAGTGAACGGTGAGACCCTCATCGGGAGCCGCTTTTGTATCGCCACCGGCGGGAGCGTCATCGTGCCGCCCATTCCCGGCATTCAAGATACCGATTTTTTGACCCACGAAAATTTTTTCGATCTGCGGAAACAACCCAGGCATTTGATGGTGATTGGCGCGGGGCCGATTGGCTGCGAACTGGGGCAGGCGATGTCGCGTCTGGGCAGTCAGGTCACGCTCATCGAAACCCTGGATTGTGTCCTGCACAACGACGACCGGGAACTGGCCTGCACGCTGCATCATTATCTGGATGAGGAAATGACGATTCACGTCAGCACGCGCGCCGTTCAGGTTTCGCAGAAAGGGGAAGTCATTCAACTGACCTGTCAGCGAAGCGATGAGACCTTTACCATAGAAGGGGATGCCCTTTTGCTCGCCACCGGGAAACGGCCTCGAACGGCGGACATGGGCCTGGATCAAGCAGGGGTGACGGTCACCCGGAAGGGCATTCAAGTTGACGCCTCCCTCCGCACGACGAACCCCCGGATTTTCGCCTGCGGAGATGTCACGGGGCCCTATCTGTTTACGCACATGGCGGAATATCAGGCGGGTCTGGTCATCAGCAACGCGCTCATCCCCCTGTTGAATCGAAAGGTCGATTACAAGGTGGTGCCCTGGGTGACGTACACGGACCCGGAAATGGCCCATGTCGGGCTTTCGGAAACGGCGGCCAGGTCCGCCCTGGGTGAGGACAAGGTCTCCGTTTTTCGCTATGAAGTCAAAGAAAATGACCGGCACATCATCGAAGGAGCGACGCGCGGCATTGTCAAACTGGTGACGGCATCGAACGGCAGGATCCTGGGCTGCGATATCCTGGGGGAAAGCGCGGGAGACTTAATCCATGAATACGCCCTCGCCATCAAAAAAGGGCTTTCCGTGGGCGCCGTTTCCGGCCTGGTGCACGCTTACCCCACCTTGGCTCAGGCCAACAAACGCGCCAGTGACCGTTATTATGCCGAAAAGATTTTTCAAGGAAAAATCCCAAGGGCCGTGAAGTGGTGGCTTGAAAAAACACGTCCGGGGAAACCCGCCCGTGCGGATGCGTAATGGGGTGTCCAATGCATTTTGAGAACCGATGGGCGCAGTCTTCGGATGTCGATGAAATCATCGACATCTTGAGCGACGGCTCGGCCGGTGAATTTGATGTCGGTTTTCTATTTCTATCCCTGATGACACCCGAGGAGGTTCAAGAGATTGTCGAAGGGCTCCGGCGGAATATCGCCATCGGCCACATCCTCGCAACGACCTGTTCTGGCGTGATCGGGCATGACATCGAAATAGAGGATCAACCGGCGGCCTCGCTCATGCTCTCGAAACTGCCGGGAGTGAGGATTTCCCCGTTTTACATGGATCAATCCCAGCTCAAGCAAATGGAGGGCCCCGAGGATTGGCACCGTTTTTTTGATCTTTATCCGAACGAAGCACCGATTTTTCTGATTTTCCCCGATCCTTTCCTGCTCGATATCAACCATTTTTTAAACGGGCTGAACACGGCCTATCCCGCCTCCGCCGTCGCGGGCGGATTGGCGAGCGGGGCAAACCAACCGCAGGGCAACACGCTTGTTCTAAACGGGACGTATCAGGATCAGGGCGTGGTCGGCGTGGCGCTGACGGGGGACATCGCCGCAGACACTGTCGTGTCACAGGGCTGCCGTCCGGTCGGAGAGGCCTATGTGGTTACGAAAGCCGAGCGGAATGTGATCTTTGAACTGGGAGGACGGCCTTTTGTCAATGTCCTGCAAGAGGTCGTGAACCATGCCGAACCCCACGATCAGCTGCTTTTGCAGCAGGCGATTCTGATCGGTGTCGCGATGGACGAGACAAAACACGGGCACGGGCGGGGTGATTTTCTTGTGCGCGGGCTCATGCGTTTGGATGAGAAAACGGGCGCGGGCTCGATTGGTGATGAGGTCCATACAGGGCAGCGCGTTCAGTTTCATGTGCGTGACGCCGAGGCCGCGATTGAGGATTTGAATGCCCTCTTGTCCCTTCAGCGGGAAGACAGGGCGTGCCTGAAGCCCGAGGGGGCTCTGGTGTTTAGCTGTACGGGGCGGGGCGAGCATCTTTTTTCGTGCAAAAGCCACGATATCGGCATTATCCAAAAGCATCTCGGGACGATACCGGCTGCCGGCTTTTTTTGCGCCGGAGAAATCGGCCGCGTCGGGGGGCAGAGTTTTTTGCATGGTTACACAAACAGTATGTTCTTGTTTTACCGGCCTTCCGCGCAAAAAGAGATTTAACACAAATCGGACCTGTTTGAGCCAGCCAAAGATTTTTGCTATAATCCACGCCCGTTTTAAGCGATGCCCCACTTTCAACGTTCAAATCGTTTATACTGAACCCACAGCGCGAACACGCGATGATCGTCAGGCGCTTTTTATTTTGCAAGGAGTATTCTTTTGATTTCGACAGCAGATATTACGATGCAGTTTGGGGCGAAGCCTCTGTTTGAACATGTTTCCGTCAAGTTTGGCGACGGCAATCGCTACGGCTTGATCGGCGCCAACGGGGCCGGGAAATCGACTTTTATGAAAATTCTTTCCGGCGAATTGGAACCCACCTCCGGTATGGTGACCCTCGGCCCCAATCAGCGGCTCGGGAAATTGCGTCAGGATCAGTTTGCTTTTGAAGAGGAGAAGGTGATTGATGTCGTCATCATGGGCCATGCCGAGTTGTGGCGGGTCAAACAGGAGCGGGAGCGGATCTATGCCCTGCCGGAGATGAGCGAGGAAGACGGCATGAAAGTCGGTGATCTTGAGGCCGAGTTCGCCGAAATGGACGGCTACACGGCGGAGTCCCGCGCGGGCGAGTTGCTGCTGGGCCTGGGCATCCCCCTGGAGCAGCACGAGGGCCCGATGAGCGCCGTCGCACCCGGCTGGAAACTGAGGGTCTTGCTGGCGCAGGCTTTGTTTGCCGATCCCGACATCATGCTGCTGGACGAGCCGACGAACCATCTTGACCTCAATGCCATTCGCTGGCTGGAAAATCTCTTGCGGGAGCGTGCCTCGACGATGGTGATTATTTCTCATGACCGTCATTTTTTAAACAGCGTCTGCACACACATAGCTGATCTCGACTACGGTGAAATCCGCATGTTCACGGGGAATTACGACGAATACATGACGGCGGCGACGGCGGCCCGCGAGCGTCTGCTGGCGGACAACGCCAAGAAAAAGGCGCAGATCGCCGAGCTGCAGACCTTTGTCCGCCGATTTTCCGCCAATGCTTCCAAGGCGCGCCAGGCGACGTCGCGCGCGAATCAAATTCAAAAAATCAAGCTGGAGGAAGTGAAGCCCTCGAGCCGTGTCTATCCCTATCTTCGGTTTGAACAGGATAAAAAGTTGTACCGTGCCGTCTTCGAAGCAACAGGGTTAAGCAAGGGCTATGAGGCGGGCCCCTTGTTTAAAGACGTGAGTCTGTCGGTGAACGTGGGCGAGCGGATTGCCATCATTGGCCCGAACGGTATCGGCAAGACGACGCTGCTGCGCACACTGCTTTCCGAGAATGATCCGGGCGGGCTGAACTCCGACGCCGGGACGGTCAAGTGGGCGGAAAACGCCTCTGTCGGCTACTTCGCGCAGGATCACAGCGGTGATTTTGATCGGGACATCCCGGTGTACGATTGGATGAATCAGTGGCGGAACCCGGCGGACGATGAGCAAGTGGTGCGCGCGACCCTGGGCCGATTGTTGTTTTCAAAGGGCGAGATGGACAAACCGGTCAAGGTACTCTCCGGCGGGGAGCGGGGGCGGATGCTGTTTGGAAAACTCATTTTGCAGCGCCCGAATGTCCTGATGATGGACGAGCCGACCAACCACCTCGATATGGAGTCCATCGAAGCGCTCAACAGCGCGCTGGAGCAATATCCCGGTACCCTGATTGTGGTCAGCCATGACCGCGAGTTTGTTTCGTCTCTGGCGACCCGTATTATTGAGCTGACGCCGGACGGTGTCGTGGATTATCATAATACCTATGAACACTACCTGCAAAGCCAAGGGGTGGCCGTGTAGCGGACATTGTTTTATGCGCGGGACCTCCCCGTCGTCTCTGAAAAGCCGGAAATCTGCCGATGGCGCGGACTGAGTCTTTAAAAATATTCATCCACCGGCATCGTGAGTTAAAACGTCACCTCAGTAAAATGAAGGCCTCTCTGCCGGAATCCCTGGATCACGCCTTTGACCGCTTTTATGAAAAACAGCCCTTAACTTATGTTCAGTTTGAAGAAAAACTGTTTCGCATCGACGCCCTGATTGCCCAAATGGATATGCAGCTTCGGACGGTGGACGGCATGGCTGCGCTACGTCAGGCCGCCGGACGGGTCAGTTATATCGCGGATCGGCTGGATGAGATCGAGTCCGTTGTGTTTCAGCGGGGCCGCCGGAGACGGCGTTTCCCATTTGATCTTTCTGATTTCTTCAAACAAGCGGCGGGGAATCAGCGGCAAAACGGCTTTTCCGATTCCAGGGGAGAGCTCTCCTCGCTCTCCGAGGCCTATGCCGTGCTTGATCTGGAAGAAGGCGTGAGTCTGCTGGAGGTGATGAGAACCTTCCGCCGTATGGCCAAGAAGTACCACCCCGATGCCCGAGGCGGCGACCGGAGTGACGAAAAGGCGCTGCGCCGCGTCGTCGAAGCCTATCAACTCATCAAGGCCTCCCTGACCGAAGATTGACTCCGATGGCCGCGCCTCCCTTCATTAGCTGTCAAAATCTAGGCAAATCCTACGGCACACAGCGTTTGTTTTCCGGGCTTTCCCTGGGGGTTTTCCCCGGCGAACGGCTGGGCCTCATTGGCCCGAACGGCTCCGGTAAAAGCACACTGCTGAAGATGATGGCGGATCTTGAGCCGCCTTCGTCGGGGAGTTTCTCTAAAAAGCGGGACATCAACCTGGTTTATCTTCCGCAGGAAGACCGGATCGACCCGGAAAAAACCATTCAAGATGTCCTTTTTGATGGCCGGCCGGAGGCTGACCACTGGGCCAGAGACAAGGCAATCCGCGCACTCGTTGAGGAAATGGCCTTTGAAAATCTGGAACAGGCGGCGGGTGAACTCTCCGGCGGATGGCGAAAACGGCTGGCCATTGCCCGCGCCCTGTTGCAAAAACCCGATTTGTTGCTGATGGATGAGCCGACCAACCACCTCGACCTGGAAGGCATTCTCTGGCTGGAGGACCGTCTAAAGGCCGCCGACTTCGCCTTTATTCTGGTCAGTCATGACCGCTTTTTTTTAGAGCATACGACAAACCGCATCGTGGAACTGAATCGTCGCTATCCGGAAGGCTGCCTTCGTGTCGAGGGCAATTACAGCGCATTTCTTGAGCGGCGGGACGCGTTTATAAATACGCAGGCGCAGGAGGAGAAGACCCTTTCAAGCCAGGTCCGCCGCGAAGTCGCCTGGCTCAAGCGGGGCCCGAAGGCCCGGACGACGAAGGCGCAATACCGGGTGGATCAGGCGACGGCGCTTCAAAAGAATTTAAGCGCCGTACAGGCCCGAAATATGCCGCGCGAGATGGCGGATCTGGGATTTGACACGACGAATCGAAAGACAAAAATACTGCTTCAAGCCAAGGGCGTGAGCCTGTCGCTCGGCGGAAAGCGGCTTTTCCAAAATCTGGATTTGACGCTTTCTCCGGGGTTTTGCCTGGGGTTGATTGGCCGAAACGGGAGCGGCAAGAGCAGCCTGATTCGTCTCTTAAACGGTGCGTTAGCGCCCGAGTCCGGTGTGATTAAAAAAGCGGCGGGCTTGAAAGTTGTCACCTTCGGTCAGGCGCGGGAACAACTGGAGCAAAGCCAGTGTTTAAAAGACGCCCTCTGCCCGGAAGGGGGAGATCAGGTGATGTATCAAGGCCGTCCCATTCATGTCGTGTCCTGGGCAAAGCGGTTTTTATTCACGCAGCAGCAATTGGGCTTGCCTGTGTCCAGGCTTTCCGGGGGTGAGCAGGCGCGGCTGCTGATTGCCAACTTGATGTTAAAGCCCGCCGATCTGTTACTGCTGGATGAGCCGACCAATGATTTGGATATCCCTACGCTGGAAGTTCTGGAGGCACGGTTGGCGGAATTTCCGGGGGCCATTGTGCTCATCACCCATGACCGTTTTTTACTGGACCGATTGAGTGATGTCCTGCTTTTTCTCGAAGGGGATGGACGGTGTGCTTTTTATGCGGATATCCGTCAGTGGGGCAAGGCGTGGCAAAATAGAACAGCCGAAGCACTTATCCCTGAAAAACACGTGGAGGCTCCTGAAAAACCCCGAAAAGCCACTGTCCAAAAGCTTTCCCACGAAGAGCGAAAGGAGCTGAATCGTATCGAGGGCAAAATCGAAAAGGCGATGGCGCAAGTTGAACAGGTCCAAGCGAAATTGAATGCCCCGGCGATTCAAAGCGATGCCGCGCGTTTAGTGGCCTTGTCCGGGGAGTTGCGCGCGGCCGAGGAAAAGGTGGATGCGCTTTACCAGCGCTGGGAAGCGCTCGAAGACCGGCGGTCCTGAGCAAAATATGGTAGGGTAATACCCGATGTATTTTTTAGGAAGCGGAGGAAACGGATGAAGGTTTTATCTAAAATGACGATGGCCTTTTCATTGATTTGGCTCGTGTGCAGCCCCTTGACGGTGTCCGCGGGTGATATTGCTGTCATCGCGAACGGCGGTTTCCCGAAAGACAAGGTCAGCCTGGCATACCTGAACAAAGTGTTTCTGGGGGAAAAGGAAGATGAGGGGAGACTTCAGATTTTTCCTTTGGATTATCGTGATGATGGTCCGCTGAAACGGGCCTTTGTCGGAAAAGTGCTGTCATCGACCATCGGAAGATACAACACCTATTGGATGAAGCAGGTCTTCCGTGAGGGGAAGACCCCGCCACAGGGTGTTCAGGATGCGCAAGCCATGCTGGATGCCGTCCTGAAAACGAAGGGCGCCATTGGGTATGTTGATTCGGATGAGTTTACAAATCAGTCCGGGGCCAAGGTGCTGTACATCCTAAGATAAAAGCAGAGAGATTTCCCCTGAAGTCTGGTCAGGAGTCAAGAGGCGCTTTTATGTGGCCTGGACAAGGCATCGCGCAAAAAATACGACGCTGGTTTCTCTGTATTGCTTTGATTCCTCTGCTGGTGATCGGCGTGTTTTGCGTCCGCTACATGCGGGCATCGCTTTGGGACGACAAACAAAATGAGATCGCGCGAAGCATTGTCGAGCGGGAAATCGGGCTCAAGGCGCTTGCAAGCACCTACCGGACGCGGCAGAGGATTTTCGCCGCGAATAAACAGCCTCAGGATTTTCTGTTTCAATTCAATCAACTTCATCCGAAAGACCGGGCGGAATTTCTGAAAAAAGCCCGTGAGGTCTTGAGCGTCGAAGTTGAGGAATTTCTGGACTTATCAGGCTTTGTCGCGATTCGTATCACCGGAAAAGACGGCAGAGAGCTGTTTAAGCATCAGCGCCGAGGCGCTGAAGGGATTTTCCCAAAGGGAGACACGCATTGGCGCGGGCCGGATGATGCGCCTGTTCATTTCTTCCGGGGTGCCGATGGTCAGGCCTATATCATGGTTTCCGGTGCTGTTTTTCAGCATTCCGCCCTGAATCGTGAGGCCATTGGCGCCATGACGCTTATCACGACGCTTGATGAGGCCGAGGGTATTTTGTCCGCGTCGTCCTGGCCGATTTTCCTGTTTGATCCAGGAGAGAAGGTTCTCACGGGTCTGCCCACGACCGTGAATAAGAATCTGATCCCCGCATCAATTATAAAAAAAGGGGTTCAAGGAGAGACCGGCATTGCGCAGGCCGGGAGACATGTGATTGTTTACCGGCATCTGAGGGAGACCGGCGGGGCCCTGGTGACGCTTATTGACAGAAAAGAGGTCTTTGCGCCGATTACTCAACTGACGAACGCCTTTGTTTTCGGGGGTGTCATTACGGTCATCATTGTGCTCCTGCTTTCATCCCGGGCCTCAAAAAAGATGGTCAAACCCGTCAAGCAGTTGCTCCTGGGGGTTGAGGCCGTCGCCGCCGGAAATCTCGAAGAACGCGTGGCGGTCGCCACCGGGGACGAGATTGAATCCCTCGGACGCCGTTTTAACGAGATGGTTGATAAAATCAAGGCGCGAAACAAGGATTTGACTGATTTAAAATATGCGCTTGATCAGGCCGCCATCGTCGCAGTCACGGATAAAAAAGGTGTTATTCAATATGTGAACGACCGTTTTTGTGAAATCTCGAAATATAGCCGGGAGGAACTCATCGGCCAGGATCACCGCATCATCAGTTCCGGAAGCCACTCCAGGGACTTTATCCGATCGATGTGGGAGACGATTGAAAAGGGAGATGTCTGGCGCGGGCAGTTTAAAAACAAGGCCAGAAACGGGTCGTTTTATTGGGTGGATTCAACAATTGTCCCCTTCTTGAATGACGACGGAAGGCCTTACCAATACCTCGCCATCCGCACCGACATCACCCAACGGAAGGTGGCGGAAGAGAAGGTGTTGTTGCTTGCGCAATACGACGACCTCACGAAATTGCCGAACCGCGCCCTTTTTAATGAGCGGCTGGATCAGACGGTGAAGCAGCGGGCCTGGGGCAAGAAGCCCTTTGCTGTGATGTTTATCGATCTGGATCGTTTTAAACTCGTTAACGATACGCTGGGCCATGCTGCGGGAGATGCCCTGCTGCAACAGGTTTCGGCGCGTTTGACGGCCTGCCTTCGCGCGGAGGACACTGTGGCGCGGATCGGGGGGGACGAATTTACGGTGTTGCTTCCCGCCATTGCGAAAAAGGAAGACGCTTTTCTTGTCGCGCGGAAGATTGTTGCGGCCCTGGTCAAACCCTTTTCCATCGCCAGCAGGGAGCTTTTGGCCACGGGCAGTATCGGCGTGAGTCTCTACCCCGATCACGGAGAGGACGGCGAAACGCTTTTAAAACATGCCGATGACGCCATGTACCGCTCGAAGGAAAATGGAAGAGGGCAATTTAATGTCTTTGTTTCCAGGACGGCAGCCAATCCCTCCAGCAAGCTGGATATGATTACCGCGCTTTCGCAGGCCATCGACCGTGATGAGCTGTTTCTGCATTATCAGCCGCTAGTGGAATTAAAGCAGGGAAAAGTTATCGGCGTGGAGGCGCTCATTCGCTGGGAGCGGGAAGGTGTGGGCATGGTTTCGCCCGCGGAGTTTATCCCTCTGGCGGAGGAGACGGGGCTGATCCTGTCCGTCGGGGATTGGGTGATGAGGGCGGCTGCGGCGCAGTTGAAGCTCTGGCAGGAGAACGGCTTTCCCGATCTGAGCCTTGCCGTGAATGTGTCGGCACCGCAATTTAAGCAGGCCGATTTTGTTGCGCAAGTGAGCCGGGTGATTGAGGAAACCGGCATTGGCCGCAATACTTTGAAACTGGAGTTGACGGAATCACTGTTGATGAAGGATCAGGAAGAGGTGATTAAACGGCTCAAGGAATTAAAGGCATTGGGCACCCTGCTCGCCATCGACGATTTTGGGACAGGCTATTCCTCTTTAAGCTACCTAAAGCGGTTTCCCGTGGACACGCTCAAGATTGACCAATCCTTTATCAGAAATATCTCGAAGGACCCTGATGACGCGGCCATCGCCGAAACCATCATGACGCTGGCGAGGCAGCTCAAGCTGAATGTGGTCGCGGAGGGCGTTGAAACCGGGGCGCAGCTCATGTTCCTGCGGGCGCGGGGCTGTGATGTCGGGCAGGGCTATCTTTTCAGCCGCCCCGTTTCGGGAGAGGCCTGCACGTCGCTGCTCAAAAAATCCGCCTGGGACAACACCCTCAACGCTCAGTTATTCAAAGCGGAAATCTCTTTATCATCGTCAAGATAAGACAGTATCTTTCATGGCTTCTCCGGTGTGCGCCGGATCGCGGGGGCAATGTTGTGTCGGTATACCCTGATCGAATAAAGATAAATA